>NZ_QTSU01000004.1 GCF_003382365.1 Lysobacter silvisoli
GTTACGAACGTCTGCTGATGGACAACGCCACCGGCCAGACGCCCGCACAAGTCACCTGCGCACACTGTCAAAGATCAAGGAAACCGGCCTCAGCGCCTCGTTTCCGCCTCGTCACCAAAGTGCCCGAGGGAGCCGCACACTATACAGCAGATTTCGCGTCCGTCAACACCTTGCGAAACCTTTTTTGCTGCCTCCCCGCCGGTCCGTTCAGCCCCTCGAGGGCGTCCCGATCAGCGGGGCGCGCATTGTGCACAGCCCTGGCTGAATTGGGAAGGGGGTGGGCGAAAATTTTTCGACTTGACCGCCGCGCCGGCCTGGCCGAAGGTCGCCGCACCCTGACGGAACAAGGAAAACGCCCGATGTCCACGCTACGCCTGCTGGTCGCCTGCTGCGGCCTGGCCCTGTCCGGCTGCGCCGCCGGCGCCGATCCCTGGGTGGAACTGGCCGGCCAGCGCTATGCGGTGGAGGTCGCCGACGACGAGGACGAGCGGCAGATGGGCCTGATGTTCCGCGAGGAAATGGGCCTGGACCGCGGCATGCTGTTCATCCACGACGCCGAGGAGCCGCAGGCGTACTGGATGAAGAACACCAAGATCCCGCTGGACATCCTGTACTTCGACAGCCAACGCAAGCTGGTGTCGCAGCAGCGCGACGTGCCGCCGTGCTCGGCCGGCGACCGCTGCCCGCCCTACCCCAGCCACGAACCGGCGCGCTATGTGCTGGAACTCAATGCAGGCCAGGCGGCCAAGCTGAAGCTGACCGACGGCATGGTGCTGAACTTCGGCCCGGGCATCGGCGCCGGGTCCGAAGGCGCGCCCAAGCCCTGAGGCGCAGGCCTCAGACCGCCATCATCTCGAAGTCGTCCTTGGTCACGCCGCAGTCGGGGCAGGTCCAGGTGTCGGGCACGTCCTGCCAGCGGGTGCCGGGGGCGATGCCCTCTTCCGGCAGGCCGGTGGCCTCGTCGTAGATGAAGCCACACACGACGCACATCCAGGTGCGGAATTCGGTGGCGACGGCGGTCTCGGGCATATCGGCGGATAATGCGCTTCCTGCGGGACGCGCATTGTCCCACCCCCGCCGCCCCCATGGAAGCGCCCGATGAACCCGTCCTGGCCGCGCCGCGGCGTCTACGCCATCACCCCCGACGAATCCGACGACGCCCGCCTGCTGGCGCGGGTGGATACGGTGCTGGGTGCGGGCGCGGCCTGGCTGCAGTACCGCAACAAGGCCGCCGACCCGGCCGCGCGCGAGCGTCAGGCGCGGGCGCTGCTGCCGCTGTGCCGGCGCTTCGGCGTCCCGCTGATCGTCAACGACGACTGGCGCCTGGCCGCGGCGA
The DNA here is from genome assembly GCF_003382365.1 of Lysobacter silvisoli. Lineage (NCBI taxonomy): Bacteria > Pseudomonadati > Pseudomonadota > Gammaproteobacteria > Lysobacterales > Lysobacteraceae > Lysobacter > Lysobacter silvisoli. Next base: position 1,337 of record NZ_QTSU01000004.1, read on the forward strand.
TCGGCGCCGATGGCGCGCACCTGGGCGAGGACGACGGCGAGCTGGCCGCGGCGCGGGCGGCGCTGGGCGCGCAGGCGATCCTGGGCGCGTCCTGCTACGACCGCATCGAACTGGCGCAGGCGGCGGTGGCCGCCGGCGCCGACTACGTCGCCTTCGGCGCGTTCTTTCCCTCGCCGACCAAACCGCAGGCGCGCCGCGCCGCGCCGGCCCTGCTGCAGGCCGCAGCCGCGCTGGACGTGCCGCGGGTGGCGATCGGCGGAATCACGCCGGACAATGCGCGGCCGCTGGTGGCCGCCGGCGCCGACTTGCTGGCGGTGATCAGCGGCGTGTTCGACGCGCCCGATCCGGCCGCCGCCACGCGCGCCTATGCCGCGCTGTACCAAACCCCTTACTCACCCCAAGACGCCCCGCACGCCCATGAATAACGCCCGTTCGCACGCCCTGTTCACCCGCGCTTCCGAGCTGCTGCCCGGCGGCGTGAACTCGCCGGTGCGCGCGTTCAAATCGGTGGGCGGCGAGCCCTTCTTCGCCCAACGCGCCGAAGGCGCTTATCTGTACGACGTGGACGGCAACCGCTACGTCGACTATGTGGGTTCCTGGGGTCCGATGATCGCCGGCCACGCCCACCCGCAGGTGCTCGACGCGGTGGCGCGGACCATGCGCGACGGCCTGAGCTTCGGCGTGCCCAACGCGCTGGAAGTGGAGATGGCCGAGGCGATCACCCGTATCGTGCCCAGCTGCCAGATGGTGCGCATGGTCAACTCCGGCACCGAGGCCACGCTGTCGGCGATCCGGGTGGCGCGCGGCGCGACCGGGCGCACGCGCATCGTCAAGTTCGAGGGCTGCTACCACGGCCACGGCGACAGCTTCCTGGTCAAGGCCGGCAGCGGCGTGATGACCCTGGGCTTGCCGAATTCGCCGGGCGTGCCCTCGGCGCTGGCCGACCTGACCCTGACCCTGCCCTACAACGACTTCGACGCGGCCACGCGGCTGTTCGACGAAGTGGGCGGACAGATCGCCGGCCTGATCATCGAACCCATCGTCGGCAACGCCAACTGCATCCTGCCGCGCCCGGGCTACCTGCAGCACCTGCGCGAGCTGTGCACCAAGCACGGCGCGCTGCTGATCTTCGACGAGGTGATGACCGGTTTCCGCGTGGCCCTGGGCGGCGCGCAGCAGCTGTACGGGATCGAGCCGGACCTGAGCACGTTCGGCAAGATCATCGGCGGCGGCATGCCGGTGGGCGCCTACGGCGGCCGCCGCGAACTGATGAGCCAGGTGGCGCCGGCGGGCCCGATCTATCAGGCCGGCACGCTCAGCGGCAATCCGGTGGCGATGGCCGCGGGCCTGGCCACGCTGGAGCTGATCCAGGCGCCGGGCTTCCACGCCGACCTGGAACACCGCACCCACGCGCTGTGCGACGGGCTGGAAGCGGCCGCGCGCGCGGCCGGCATCGCCTTCACCACCACCCGCGCGCCGGCCATGTTCGGCCTGTATTTCCGCGAGGGGCCGGTGCAGACCTTCGAAGACGCCAAGGCCTCGGATGCGGCGCGCTTCAACCGCTTCTTCCACGCCATGCTCGAGCGTGGCGTGTACCTGGCACCGTCGGCGTTCGAGGCCGGCTTCGTGTCCAGCGCGCATGGCGAGGCGGAGATCGCGCAGACCCTGGAAGCGGCGCGCGCGAGTTTCGCGCTGCTGTAAGCCGCGCCGGGGAACTACGCTGCCGCGGCGTCAGGCCGCGGACAGGCGTGCGGCGATGGTGTGGGCGAGCGCGTCCAGCGTCGCGCGATCGGTGGGGGCCGGAACGCCACTGGGGTACACATCGAGCAGGCCGTCGCCATGACGGCGCGGATGCACGTGCAGATGCACGTGCGGCACCTCCTGGCCGCCGGCTTCGCCGTTGGACTGCCACAGGTTGAGGCCGTCGGGCACGCCATCGGCGGCCAGGGCCTTGGCGATGCGCACCGCCAGCGCCATCAGGTGCGCGGCGGTGGCTTCGTCCAGCGCGTAGAGGTCGGGCACGTGGGTGCGCGGCACCACCAGCACATGGCCGGGAATGGCTTGTCGCAGATCCAGGAACGCGATGGCGATATCGTCCTGATGCACGATCGCGGCCGGCGCTGCGCCGGCCACGATGGCGCAGAAGACGCAGCCGCTCATCGGCTCAGGAACGCGGCCAGCGCCGCGCGCAGGCGCGCCATGCCTTCGTCTCGGTCGGCGTCGCTGAGGTTCAGCGCGGGCACGAAGCGCAGCACGTCGGGGCCGGCCTGCAGCAACAGCAGGCCGTGGTCGATGCAGCGGTCGAGGATCTCGCCGGCCTTGCCGGCGTGCTCGGGGCGCAGCTGCGCGCCCAGCATCAGGCCGCGGCCGCGCACTTCGGAAAACAGCGCGAACTCGGCGTCGAGCGCGGCGATGCCGGCGCGCAGCGCGTCGGACTGGCGGCGCACGTTGGCCAGCAGTTCGGGCGAGGACAACTCGCGCAATGCGGCGTTGGCCACGGCGGCGGCGAGCGGATTGCCGCCGAAGGTGGTGCCGTGGGCGCCGAACTGCATGGTCTGTGCGGCGCGCGCGCCGACCAGGGTCGCGCCGATCGGGAAGCCGCTGCCCAGGGCCTTGGCCAGGGTGACCACGTCGGGCACGACGCCGTAGCCGTGGCAGGCGAACAGGTGCCCGCTGCGGCCCATGCCGCACTGGATCTCGTCCAGCACCAGCAGCGCGTCGTGGCGGTCGCACAGCGCGCGCAGGCCCTGCAGGAATTCGTCGCTGGCCGGGGTCACACCGCCCTCGCCCTGCACCGGTTCGACCAGCACCGCACAGACCGTGCCGTCGGCCATGGCCGCTTCGGCCGCGGCCAGGTCGTTGAAGTCGCTGTAGCGGAAGCCCGGCGGCAGCGGCTCGAAACCTTCGTGGTACTTGGGCTGGGCGGTGGCGGTGACCGCGGCCAGGGTGCGGCCGTGGAAGCTGCCGCGGAAACTGAGGATCACCCGGCGCTCGGGCGCGCGGCCCTGCGCGGCGGCCCACTTGCGCACCAGCTTGATCGCCGCTTCGTTGGCCTCGGCGCCGGAGTTGCAGAAGAACACGCGCTCGGCGAAGCCGGAGGCCTCGACCAGGGCTGCGGCCAGGCGCAGCGGCGGCTCGCTGACGAACACGTTGCTGGTGTGCCAGAGCTTGCCGGCCTGCTCGGTCAGCGCGGCGATCAGCGCCGGGTGGGCGTGGCCCAGCGCGTTGACCGCGATGCCGGCGCCGAAGTCCACGTACTCGCGGCCGTCGCGGTCCCAGACGCGGGCGCCCTGGCCGCGCTCGAGCACGATCCGGCGCGGGCGGTAGACGGGCAGGTAGTAGCGTTCGGACAAGGCGAACAGCTCGGCGGTATTCATGGGCGGTGTCGGCGCTGCGGTGACGGGAGGAAACCGCGATTGTCGCGCATTCCGGCCGCCCGCGCGGCGGCGCCGCGGCTCAGTCGAAGCAGTGCGGCACGAAGCGGCTGGTGTTGCGGGTCACCGGGCCGTCGTCCTCGCGCACGCCCAGGCCGGCGGCACGGTCGCCCACGACCCAGGCGCCGAGCACGGCGTGGCCGCCGATGCCCGAGTACAGCGGCGCATAGGCCTGATACACGGTTTCGCCGGTGCCCAGGGCCTGGCCGCGCTCGAAGATGCGCACGTCCTCGCCTTCGCGGCCGAAACGCGGCTTGGCGACCACGGCGCCGTCGATGTCGCCGGGGTCGTGGGAGGCCGGCAGCAGGTTCGGGTGGCCGGGGAACAGCCGCCACAGCAGCGGCAGCAACGACTTGTTCGACAGCAGTTGCTTCCAGGCCGGCTCGATCCAGCGCGTGGGCGCGCTGGGCAGGTGTTCGGCGAAGGCTTCCTGCAGCATCCACTCCCAGGGATAGAGCTTGAACAACTGCTCGATCGGGCGTTCGTCCAGGTCGACGTAGCGCTGCGCATGCCAGCCAATGTCGGCGATGTCGAGCAGGCGCGTGGCGAAACCGGCCTGGGCGCAGGTGTCGCGCAGGTAGTCGACGGTGACGCGGTCCTCCGGCGCTTCCAGGCAGCCGGCGAAATGCACGGTGGCGTGCGCGGGCAGCACCTGCGGCCAGCGCTCGACCAGGCGTTCGTGGATCAGGTTGAACTGATCGCTGCCGACACGCGTGTCTTCCAACCAGTACCACTGCACCACCGCAGCCTCGAACAGCGAGGTGGGGGTGTCGGCGTTGTACTCCAGCAGTTTGGGCTCGCCGTAGCCGTCGTAGGCCAGGTCGAAGCGACCGTAGACCGCCGGTTCGCGCGCACGCCAGGAGCGTTCGATCAAGGTGGCGGCGGCGGCATCCAGGCCCAGCTGCGCGTAGTCGCCGCGCTCGACCACGTGCGCGGCGGCCTCCAGGCACAGCTGATGCAACTCGCCCGTCGCGGCCTCGATGCGGTCGATCTGACGGCTGTCGAAGCGATAGCAGGCGTCGTCGACCCAGTAGGCGCCGTCCAGCGAGTGGAAGTCGAAGCCCAGCGCTTCGACGCGGGCGCGCCAGTCGGCGCGCGGCGGGCAGGCGATGCGGCGCATGGTGCCGTCTTAAGAGCGCGCCGAGCGGGTGGCGCCGGTGCCGCCGAAGCCACCGCGGTAGCCGCGCTGCTGGGTCGGCGCGCGGTACTCGGGATCGCCGCTGTAGTAGCGGCCGCCACCGTAGTAGGTGCTGCGGTAGCTGCTGCGGCAGCGGTTACCGCTGTCGGCGTCGCGCGGGTCCTGGGCGTTCTGCGGATACCAGGGGCCGACCCAACGGCCGTCCTCGTAGGTGCAGCGGTCGCGGTAGTCGCATTCGCAGCTATAGCGGTCGGCGTAGCCGCCGCGCACCATCTTTTCGGCGGTGGCGTCGCGCACGAAGGGGTAGCCGATCAATGCCGCCGCACCCAACCACAGCAGCGGCACCTCCAGCGAGCGCTTGCGCTTGGGTTTGCCGGGGCGGGTGATGGTGGGCGACGCGCCGAGGCCGGACTTTTTCTGCTTGGTCATCGCTCAGTAGGTCATCGCGGCGGCGTTGATCAGGCCCACGCTCAGGTGCAGCGTGGCCGAGAGCACAGCGGCGCTCTGTTCGCCGCGTTCGATCCGCGCCGGGAAGCCGGGCAGCAACCAGCGCACCAGGCCGTGGGCGATGGCCTGCGCCAGCAGCGCGACCGCGCCCCACAGCGCCAGATCCAGGGTGCTCACGCTGTGCGCCATGGCGCTGGCCAGCGGCAGGCAGAAGCCGAGCAAGGCGCCGGCCAGGGCGGTGGCCGCGGCGAGGTTGCCGTCGCGGATCAGCTGCAGTTCGCGGTGCGGAGTGAGCTGCAGATACAGCGCCAGGAACAGCGCCACATAGCCCAGGCCGATGGCGAAATAGCCGGCAAACGCCGGCAGCCCTTGCAAGTACGTCATCCCCATTCCCATAACGGCTCCGGGTACGTCCCGGCGAGCGCGCCCACCTTAGCCGTGCGCCAAGGGCGGGACAAGCACGGCGCGCACTGTGCGCTGCGTCATGCGGCGAGCCGGTGCGCTCGCGCAGAATCGCAGGACTTATCGCCAGGGAACTCCACGCTCATGAGACTGCCGCGCCGCTCGCCGTTGTCCTGCCTGCTGTCCGCCCTGCTGTTGGCCGCACCGGCCGCGGCGGCGCCGCCGCCGAAGATCGTCATCACCGAAACCGCCGCCTTCGATGCGACCTCGGTGCCGGCCTATACCGGCGATTACGCCGACGTCTACGCCTATCTGGACGCGCACAGCGCGCAGAACCTGGCGCAGCTGCAGCGCTGGGTGCGGCAGCCTTCGATCAGTGCGCAGAACAAGGGCGTGAAGGAGATGGCCGAGCTGCTGCGCGCCGACCTGCAGGGGCTGGGCTTCCGCGACACCGCGCTGGTGCCCACCTCCGGCCATCCCGGCGTGTACGGCTATTACGACGCCGGCGCCGAGCACACCCTGGTGGTGTACATGATGTACGACGTGCAGCCGATCGAGCCCACCGGCTGGAAGGTGGACGCGTTCAAGGGCGAGCTGGTGGACGAGCCCGGCCTGGGCAAGGTGCTGATGGCGCGCGGCGCCACCAACCAGAAGGGCCCGCAACGCGCCTTCCTCAACGCGCTGGAGGCGATGATCAAGGTGCGCGGCAAGCCCCCGGTGAACCTGATCGTGCTGGCCGAGGGCGAAGAAGAACTGGGCTCGCCGCACTACCCGGAGGTGGTGGCCAAGTACGAGGCGCAGCTGCGCAAGGCCGACGGCGTGTTCTTCCCGATGAATACCCAGGGCCGCGACGGCCAGGCCAGCATGTTCCTGGGGGTGAAGGGCATCCTGTATTTCGAGCTGGAAGCGCGCGGCAACGACAAGACCGGCGGCTCGCAGAAGAGCGAAGTGCACGGCTCGATGGCGGCCACGCTGGATTCGCCAACCTGGCGTTTGGTGCAGGCGCTGTCCACCCTGACCACCGCCGACGGCGAGATCGCGGTGCCCGGCTACCGCGACGCGATCCGCCCGCCCAACGCCGAGGAGCAGCGCTTGTACAACGGCCTGATCGGCAAGCGCGAGCAGGACGCGGCCAAGACCTTGCAGGTGCTGGGCGCCTCGCGCTGGAAGAACGGGCGCAGCGTGCGCGAGGCGGTGGCCTCGGAGCTGTTCGACACCACGCTCAACATCGACGGCCTGGTCGCCGGCTACACCGGCGAGGGCGTCAAGACCATCCTGCCGCACCGCGCGGTGGCCAAGGTCGATTCGCGCCTGGTGCCGAACCAGACGCCGGAGCAGGCGCTGGCGCTGATCCGCAAGCAGCTCGACGCCCAGGGTTTCGACGACATCGAAGTGCGCCAGCTGTCGGGCTACCCGCCGGCGCAGACCTCGGTGGACGCGCCGCTGTCGCGCGCGGCGCTGGGCACCTACCGCAAGTACGGGCTGACCCCGACCATCGCGCCGCGCATCGCCGGCAGCGCGCCCTACTACGTGTTCACCCAGACCCTGGGCCTGCCGATGATTTCCGGCGGCCTGGGCCACGGCAGCGGCGCGCACGCGCCCAACGAATACATGGTGGTGCAGCCGCAGGCCGATTCGAAGATCGCCAGCCTGGCCCAGGCCGAGCGCTTCTACGTCGACCTGCTGTATGCCTTGTCGGATGCGTTGAAGCAGGCGCCGGCGAAGGGCAAGTAACAGCGAGCGACACAGGGTGCGGTGCGACGCACCCTGTGCCGCGTTGCGATCACAGAAACAGGTCGGGCAGCAGCGGCTGGCTCGGGTCGACGGCGTAGCGGCTGAAATCGCTCACGCCCTGCGCCGAGAGCACGTCCTCGTCGATCAGGAAGCGGCCGTAGTAGCCCTGCGCGGGCTGGGTCAGCACCGCGTGGGCGGCGTCGGCGACGATGTCCGGGGTGCGGCAGCGCTCGCCCTGCACGCCGGGGATCATGTTGATCGCATCGGTGGCGATCACCGTGCGCGGCCACAGCGCGTTGACCGCCACGCCCTGCGGACCGAACTCGGCGGCCAGGCCCAGGGTGACGAAGCTCATGCCCATCTTGGCCAGGGTGTAGCCGGTGTGCGGGCCCCACCACTTGGGCTCCAGGCTGGGCGGCGGCGCCAGGGTCAGGATGTGCGGGTTGGGCGCCTGCAGCAGGTGCGGCAGGCAGGCCTGCGCGCATAGGAAGCTGCCGCGCGCGTTGACCTGCTGCATCAGGTCGAAGCGCTTCATCGGCGTGTCCAGCGCGCCGCGCAGCCAGATCGCGCTGGCGTTGTTGACCAGGATGTCGATGCCGCCGAAGGCGTCGACGGTGGCCGCGACCGAAGCCCGTACGTCGTCTTCCTCGCGGATGTCGCACTTCAGCGCCAGGGCCCGGCCGCCGGCGGCTTCGATTTCGGCGGCCACGCTGTGGATGGTGCCGGGCAGCTTGGGATTGGCGACCGCGGACTTGGCGGCCACGGCCACGTTGGCGCCGTCGCGCGCGGCGCGCAGGGCGATGGCGCGGCCGATGCCGCGCGAGGCGCCGGTGATGAAGAGGGTCTTGCCGGACAGGGACATGGGTAAGTCCGTTGGAGGAGGGTAACGGCGCTCATCCTAATCGGATTGGCGATGGCGCAACGCTGCCGTCAGGGCCGCGAAGGCGGACTGCGTTTCGCTGCGGCGCAGCCGAACATCGGCCAAGCGGCCGGGCCGCGCGCTGAAGTCCCTGGATTCCCGCCTTCGCGGGAATGACGGCAAGAGCGCGACGGCCCGAGTCGAACTTCAGGGCTTGGGCCCCTGCCCCTCGTTGTCTTCCCAATGCAGGATGCGCCGGGTGACGAAGCGGTACACCGGCTTGCCGGTGGCGAACCAGGCCTCGCGCAGCCAGGAGCGGCGCTTGAGCACGCGCCGTTCCACCGGGGTCAGCGCCTGCGGGCAGTAGGTGCGCTTGTGCTTGAGCAAGTGGCGCAGATCCTCGCGCGCGAGCAGGCGCATCCAGCGCGAGCGCGGGTGGCCGCGCACGGCGAGCTGGAAATCGATCAGCGCCGGCGAACCGTCGGTCAGCACCAGCCAGTTGGCTTCCTTGGCCAGGTCGTTATGGGCCACGCCGCCGCGGTGCAGTTGCTGCAGCAGCCGGCGCGCATCGCGGAAATAGGCCACATCGCCGTGCGGCGGGCGCTGGTACATGGCCGCGCCGTCCAGGTAACTGCGGTCCAGTCGGCGGCCGTCCCAGCGCAGCAGCTGCGGCGCGGCCAGGCCGCTCACGCAGGCCAGCGCGCGCGCCTCGCGCCGCGCCAGCCACCAGGCCGGCAGGCGCAGCCACCAGGGCACGTGGGCCAGGTCGCGGCGCACGAACAGGCGCTCGCCTTCGCGCATCAGGGCGATGCGGCCGAAGCTGTCGGCCTTGAGCGCGGCCACTTCGACGGCGGCGGGGGTGTCGTAATCGGAGATGGGCAAGGCCGGGCTGCACGCAGGAGGTCAGTGGGGCACCGCGACAAGAACCGCGGTGTCAACTGTCATCGCTGCAGTGTAACGGCGCAACCCCTTGCGCCTCACGAATCTTTAGTGCCGAACCCCAATCCCGGTTCCCTATAATCGGCCCATGGATTCTGCCTGGCTCGAAAGCGCGACCGCATGGATCGCGGCGAACCCCACCGCCGCTGGCGCGGTGATCTTCCTGATCGCGTTCTGCGACGCCCTGATCCTGGTGGGCATCGTGGTGCCGGCGCTGCCGCTGCTGTTCGCGGTGGGCGCGCTGGTGGGCCTGGGCCACATCAGCGGGCCGTATGCGCTGGCCTGCGCGGCGCTGGGCGCCTTCGCCGGCGACGGACTCAGTTACTGGGTGGGCTACCGCTGGGGCCCGCAGTTGCGCCAGCGCTGGCCGTTCTCGCGCTACCCGCAATGGCTGGACCGGGGCGAGCAGTTGTTCCGCCGCCACGGCAGCAAGAGCATCGTGATCGCGCGCTTCGTCGGCGCGGTGCGCCCGTTCGTGCCGGCCATCGCCGGCATGCTGCGCATGCCCATGCGCCGTTACGCACTGCCCAGCCTGCTGGCCTGCGTAGCCTGGGCCGCGGCCTTCCTGGCGCCGGGCTGGGTGCTGGGCGCGTCTTACGAGGCGGTGGCTGCGGTGGCCGACCGCCTGGCCCTGGTGCTGGGCGGCCTGCTCGCCGCGGTGGCCCTGGTCTACGCCTGCGTGCTCTACACCTGGCGCTGGTTCGCCGCGCACGCCAACAACCTGCTCGCGCGCGCGCTGCGCTGGACCCGGCGGCACCCGCGCATGGGCCGCTACGCCGAGGCGCTGATCGACCCGAACCGGCCCGAATCGGCTTCGCTGGCGCTGCTGGCGGTGTGCCTGCTCGGCATCAGCTGGGTCTGGTTCACCCTGCTGGCCTCGCTGCTGGCCAGCGGCGGCCCGCTGCAACTGGACCACAGCATCCACGAGCTGATGTGGAGCCTGCGCAATCCGCTCGCCGACCGGCTGATGGCCGGGCTGGCCACGCTGGGCGAGGCCGCGGTGCTGGCGCCGGCGGCGCTGGTCGCGCTGGGCTATCTGCTGTGGCGGCGGCGCTGGATGGCGGCCGCGCACTGGGTCGCGGCGATCGTGTTCGGCCTGGCGCTGACCTCGCTGCTGGAAGCGGCCATCGACATGCCGCGCCCGCCGACCGCGCCGGCCGGCTTCGGCTTCCCCTCGGTCGCGGTCACCATGACCACGATCGTGTTCGGCTTCTTCGCGGTGCTGATCGCGCGCGAGCTGCCCGGCCGCCAACGCGTGTGGCCCTACCTGTTGGCCGGCGTGGTCACCACCGTGGTCGGCTTCGCCCGCTTGTACCTGGGCGCGCACTGGCCCAGCGATCTGGTCGGCGGCACCTTGTTCGGCATCGTCTGGCTGCTGGTGCTGGGCATCGCCTACCGCCGCCACGTGTCGCGTTCGTTCTGGATGCGGCCCTTGGCCGTGCTGTTCTACGGCAGCTTCGCCGCCGCCGCGATCTGGCACGCGCCGCGCTCGGCCGACGAGTTGCTGGCCAAGTTCGCCGCGGTCGCGCCCACGCGGGTGCTGGCGGCCGACGACTGGTGGAGCCGCGACTGGGCCACCCTGCCCCAGCATCGCAACGAACGCGACCTGCGCCGGCGCTGGCCGCTGGACCTGCAGGTGGCCGGCCCGCTGGAGCCGCTGCGCGCCGCGCTGCAGGCGCAGGGCTGGCGCGCGCAGCCGCAGGCCGATTGGCTGGCCACGATCGCCCTGCTCGACGACGACATGCCGGCGCAGGAGCAGGCGGTGCTGCCGGCTACGCTGGACGCGCAGGCCGAAGCGCTGCTGCTGCTGCGCCCCGGCGAAACGCCCGACGAGCAGTACGCGCTGCGGCTGTGGCCGGCGCCGGCGACCCTGGACGACGGCACGCCGCTGTGGCTGGGCACGGCCCAGGTGCTGAAGCTCAACAAGCCCCTGGACGCGGCGGCGCTGTGGCTGCCCAGCGCCGCCGACGACGCGCGCGCGCATGCGGCCGCGGCGCGCGCGTTGGCGGGCTTCGGCGGCGTGGAGGCGCAGGGCTTCGGCGGGACGCCGGTGCTGCGGTTGCGGACGCAGCCGGCGGGCGGGGAGTTGCCTAGGTAGCTCTTGGCAAAAAGAGGCCAGACGTCGCTGCCGCTTGTCTTGCCCCTTTGGAAAAGGGGGATTGAGGGGGATTTGCTGTTGGCGCCGCGAAGCAACGGCAACAGCAAAAGCAAATCCCCCGTCGTCCGCTACGCGGACGCCCGCCCCCTTTGTCGAAGGGGGCTAGCAGAGCACCGCCCGTCGTCGCCGCCGCTTGTCTTCCCCCTTTGGAAAAGGGGGATTGAGGGGGATTTGCTGTTGGCGCCACGGAGCAACGGCAACTGCAAAAGCAAATCCCCCGTCGTCCGCTGCGCGGACGCCCGCCCCCTTTGTCAAAGGGGGCTAGCGGAGCACAGCCCGGTCGCCGCCGCCTGTCTTCCCCCTTTGGAAAAGGGGGATCGAGGGGGATTTGCTTTACGCCCCGCTAACGCAGCAGAGTCAGCAGCCGGTCCATGCGCCGCTCCGGCTCGTCCAGCTGCAGCAACGCCTGGCGTTCGGCGTGCTGCAGCGGCAGCAGTTCGGCCAGGCGCCAGCCGACCCAGGCCGCGTCGTCCAACTGCGCCTGCGGCGCCTTGGCGTGTTCGCCGCCGAAGCGGTCCAGCAGTTGCTGCAACAGCACCGACAGCAGGCCGTGCTCGGGGCGCACCGGCTGCTCGGGATCGGGCGCGCACCACTCCACATCGGCCATCTGCAGGCCGTTGTCGCGCACGCGCACGCGGCGCACGTGGAAGCGGCGGGCGCCGCGCACGCGCAGGGTCAGCAGGCCGTCGCTGCTGGCGCCGAAATCCTCGATCACGGCCTCGGTGCCGAACGCGGCCGCCGAGGCGGGCGCGCCGACTTCCTCGCCGTCCAGGATCAGGCACACGCCGAAGCCGCGGCCGCGGCGGCCGCATTCGCGCACCAGGTCCAGGTAACGCGGCTCGAACACGCGCAGGCTCAGCGACGCGCCCGGCACCAGCACGGTGTGCAGGGGAAACAGCCCGAGCGATTCGGCGTCGGCGGCGATGGACATGCCGGCAGTGTAAGGCGGCCGGCGCCGCCGCGGCTCAGTGCGCGTCCAGCAGTTCGAGCAGGGCGCGGCGCTTCTTGCGGGTGAGCCGGCGGACCAGGCCGACCAGATGCAGTTCGTCCGGGTCGCCGTACTTGCCGGGCTCTTCGCGCACCGACAGCGACTCGCCCTGCAAGGTGCCGCGGCCGGTGGCCAGCCATTCCAGGCTCACGTTCTGCTGCTCGGCGATGCTGATGATGCGGGTCAGTTCGGGCAGGGTCAGGCCGGTGAGCCATTTGCGCGCGGTTTCGCGGCTGACGTTGTAGCGCAGCGCCAGGGCGCCGGTACGGGCACGGCCTTTGGGGAAACCGGAGTAGTCCAGGACTTGCTGGAGGCGTTGCGCGAAATCTTCGTGCGGAGTACTGCGCATTCGGGGCGCCCGGGCGTCCTGTCAGGGGCTGATGGGGGCCCTCGGTGGGAAGCCGCGGGCCGTTGTTACGCAACCGATTGTTGCGCAGCGGTCCTTGAGATATGGCTCTTTCAATGTGTCTTGGATGGCTATTTGGGCTTGCCTAATTGGAAAGGTATTTCTGCTGGAGCTTTCGTTTCGGGGCCGTGGTTTGTGGCACACAACATACATATTTTAGGCACTTCATGAACCCGAAGGGCGTTTGCGGGACGGGGAAGGGGTGGCGGCCGGACGGGTCGGCACAGCGGTGGAAAGCCGGCGCCTTTGGCAATCTGAAGTTGGCTTTCGCCAGTGGGCGAGCGCGGCTGCGATGCCGACAGGGGCATTTCCGTTCAGGCGCAAGCCGTCCCTCGCCTCGCGATGCGCCTGCTTTGGGGTAGGAGCGGCATGAGCCGCGACCGCGCACCCGCAATCACGTCGAACGCCATGGCGTCGCCCTGCAGGAGCGGCGCGAGCCGCGACCGCGCCCCTTCGGCTACGGCGATTGCTCGGTGGCTGTGTGAGACGAAGTAAGGACTTCGCTTTCGTAGGCGGCTTCGGAGGACGCTTTAGGGACCGCGTATGCAGCATGGGCGCGGAGATCAAGAGCATTCGCGCTGCGCGCTCATCCCCTCACCCTAACCACGCCCCGGCCCGACCTCATAGCGGTCGGGCGTTCGGTGCAGCGCGAGCCAATGGCTCGCAAGCGCCGCCCCTCACCCCGCAAGCGGGAGAGGGAAAACGAAGGCTCAGCCGCGGAGCGGCGATCAGGCTTCGCCGCGCAGCGCCGCCAGGAAGCGCCGCGGAGCGGCGTCGAAGCCGCCGTTGGACATGAAGACCACGTGGTCGCCGGAGCGCACGCGGCTGCGCAGCGCGCCGATCAGCTGTTCGACGTCGGCGGCGGTGACGCCTTCGCCGCGCAGGCCGGCGACGACCTTGCCCGCGTCCCAGGACAGCTCGGGGCGGTGCAGGAACACCACGGTGTCGGCGCCGTCCAGCGACGGCGCCAAGGCGTCGGCGTGCGCGCCCAGGCGCATGGAATTGCTGCGCGGCTCCATGGCCACCACGATGCGCGCATCGCCGACCTTGGCGCGCAGGCCGGCCAGGGTGGTGGCGATGGCGGTGGGATGGTGGGCGAAGTCGTCGTAGACGGTGATGCCGTCGGCCTGGCCGATCACTTCCAGGCGGCGCTTGACGCTGCGGAAGTTCGCCAGCGCCGGCAGCACCGCGGCCACGTCCACGCCCACCGCGTGGGCGGCGGCGAGCGCGGCCAGCGCGTTCATCACGTTGTGCCGGCCCAGCAGCGGCCAGCGCGCTTCGCCGATCTGGCGGCCTTCGTGCAGCACCACGAAGGCGCTGCCGTCGGCGGCGAGCAGGCGCGCGCTCCAGGTGTAGGCCGCGCCCTCGCGCGCGGGCGCCTGCGCGGCCGCGGAGTCCAGGCCGAAGGTCTCCACCGGCGTCCAGCAGCCCATCGCCAGCACCTTGGCCAGGTGCGCGTCCTCGCCGTTGACGATCAGGCGGCCGCGGCGCGGCACGGTGCGCACCAGATGGTGGAACTGGCGCTCGATCGCGGCCACGTCGGGGAAGATGTCGGCGTGGTCGTATTCGAGGTTGTTGAGGATGGCGACCAGCGGGCGGTAGTGGACGAACTTGCTGCGCTTGTCGAAGAACGCGGTGTCGTATTCGTCGGCCTCGACCACGAACTCGCGACCCTGGCCGATACGCGCGGAGGCGCCGAAGTCCTCGGCCACGCCGCCGATCAGGAAGCCTGGCTGGCGGCCGGCCGCTTCCAGCAGCCAGGTCAGGATGCTGGTGGTCGTGGTCTTGCCGTGGGTGCCGGCCACGGCCAGGGTGTCGCGGCCGGGCAGCACCCTTTCGGACAGCCACTGCGCGCCGGAGTTGTACTTGCGGCCCTCGTCCAGCACCTGCTCGACCGCGTCGTTGCCGCGCGAGAGCGCATTGCCGATCACGATCTCGTCGCAGTCGGCGGAAATGTGCTCGGGCCGGTAGCCCTGCTGCAGGACGATGCCCAGGCGTTCGAGCTGGGTCGACATGGGCGGGTACACCGCCTGGTCGCTGCCTTCGACCTCATGGCCCAGTTCGCGCGCGAGCGCGGCGACGCCGCCCATGAAGGTGCCGGCGATGCCCAAAATATGAAGCTTCAAGATCCGAAATTCCCGATAAGACAGCGCAAGTTCGACGGAGCGACTCCCGCACGGCACCGACTCCCCCCCTCCCGCTTGCGGGAGAGGGCAAGGGGTGAGGGCACGCGACAATCGGCATACGACGCAAGCTCAACCTTCAGCGCCGCGCCTCCGAAACTCGCGCCGTAACCCGGGATTCGCGTGCCCTCACCCCAACCCTCTCCCGCAAGCGGGAGAGGGAGCGAAAACTCGCGTGCCCTCACCCCAACCCTCTCCCGCAAGCGGGAGAGGGAGCGAAAACTCGTGTGCCTCACCCCAAGCCTCTCCCGCAAGCGGGAGAGGGAGCAAAGCGCAAGCGGATACGGAATCAGCCCACCACCGGCGCCGGCGACAGCGCCTCGATCAAACGCGTGAACACGTCGTCCAGCGAGCCCACGCCGTCGACCACGGTCAGGCGGCCGTGCTGGCGGTAGTACTCGATCACCGGCGCGGTCACGTCGTCGTAGACCTTCAGACGGGTGCGCACGGCTTCGGGGCTGTCGTCCTTGCGGCCCTGCTCGGCGGCGCGGCCGGCGATGCGGGTGACCAGCAGGTCGGTCGGCACTTCCAGCTGCACGGCGTAGTCCATGGGCTGGCCGATCCGCTTCAGCAGCGCGTCCAGCGCATCGGCCTGGGCCAGGTTGCGCGGGTAGCCGTCGAGGATGAAACCGCCGGCGGTGTCCGGGCGCGAGAAACGGTCTTCCAGCATGCCCAGCAGGATCTCGTCGCTGACCAGGTTGCCGGCGTCCATCACCGCCTTGGCTTCCAGGCCCAGCTTGGTGCCGGCGGCCACTTCGCCGCGCAGCAGATCGCCGGTGGAAATGTGCGGCACCTGCAGGTGGTCCTTGAGTCGCGCTGCCTGCGTGCCCTTGCCGGAACCGGGCGCGCCCAGAAGTACCAATCGCATCTACATCGCTCCTAGAACAAGAATTTCGCCGCGCCCGGCGCCTGGGGCGCCCCGGACCTCGGGCCGGCGGAGCGGCGCTACACTGCGGCCATCTCCCACCGCCGGGCGGCAATAATGCGGCCAGCTTACCGCATCCCGGCGTCAAACTCGGAAGCGCCATGGCCTCTGGAACCCTGCTGTACGCTCAATCGGGCGGTGTGACCGCCGTCATCAATGCCACCGCCTCGGCGGTCATCGAAACCGCCCGCGCCCGCAAGGTCAAGGTGCTGGCGGCCCGCAACGGCATCCTGGGCGCCCTGCGCGAGGAGCTGATCGACACCAGCAAGGAGCCGCTGTCGGCGATCCGGGCCCTGGCCCATACCCCGGGCGGGGCCTTCGGTTCCTGCCGGGTCAAGCTGAAATCGCTGGAGGCCGACCGCGCCCGCTACGAGCGCCTGCTGGCCGTGCTCAAGGCCCACGACGTGCGCTGGTTCCTTTACAACGGCGGCAATGACTCGGCCGACACCGCGCTCAAGGTCTCGCGCCTGGCGGCCGAATTCGGCTACCCGCTGACCTGCATCGGCGTGCCCAAGACGGTGGACAACGACCTGGCCGTGACCGACTGCTGCCCGGGCTTCGGTTCGGCGGCCAAGTACACCGCGGTGTCGGTGCGCGAGGCCGCGCTGGACGTGGCGGCGATGGCCGAAACCTCGACCAAGGTCTTCGTCTACGAGGCCATGGGCCGCCACGCCGGCTGGCTGGCCGCGGCCGCCGGCCTGGCCGGCGACGGCGCCGATGCGGCGCCGCACCTGATCCTGTTCCCGGAGCGGCCGTTCGACGAGGCCGATTTCTTCGCCAAGGTGCGGGCCACGGTCGAACGCGTGGGCTATTGCGTGGTGGTGGCCAGCGAGGGCATCCAGACCGCCGACGGCCGCTTCGTCGCCGATGCCGGCGGCGGCCAGGACTCCTTCGGCCATACCCAGTTGGGCGGCGTGGCCTCGCACCTGGCCGGCCGGGTCAAGGACGCGCTGGGCTACAAGGTGCACTGGACCCTGCCCGACTACCTGCAGCGCTCGGCCCGGCACCTGGCCTCCAAGACCGACCTGGAGCAGGCGCGCGCGGTCGGCAAGGCCGCGGTGGAACTGGCCCTGCAAGGCCGCAACGCGGTGATGCCGGTGATCGTGCGCGCTTCGGACGCGCCCTACCGCTGGAAGATCGAGGCCGCGCCGCTGGACAAGGTCGCCAACCACGAAAAGAAGATGCCGGCCGGCTTCATCCGCAGGGACGGCTACGGCATCACCGCGGCCGCGCGCCGCTACCTGGAGCCGCTGATCCGCGGCGAGGCGCCGCCGCCCTACGGCCGCGACGGCCTGCCCAAGTACGTGACCCTGAAGAACGTGGCGGTGAAGCCCAAGCTGCCGCCGTTCGCGGCCTGAGCATGAGCGCCGGCGCGCCGCTGCTGCCGGACCTGCGCCCCTGGATCAACACGGTCTGGGTCTGCGCCAAGCCCGATGCGGCGCCCGCGCATGCGCGCGAGCGCTCCCTGCCCAGCGGCGCGCTGCATCTGGCGGTGCGCCTGGACGGGCCGCCGCTGCGCACCTACGCCGATGCCGGCGATCGCACGGGCCGCGCGCATGCGCCGGCCGTGCTCGCCGGCGCGCGCGGCGGCTACAGCATCAAGGACACCGCGCACCCGGCCGCTTCGGTGGGCGCGGTGCTGCGGCCGGGGGCGAGCCTGGCGCTGTTCGGCGTGGCCGCTTCGGAACTGGAAGGCCGCCATGTCGATCTGGATCTGGTCTGCGGCGTCGGCGCGACCGACGAGCTCTACGAACGCTTGGCCGCCGAGCGCGATCCGCTGCGCCGGCAGTGCGCGTTCGAGCACTGGCTGCACGCGCGGTTGCGGCCGCCGCGCGGCCTGGATCCGCAGATCGTGCGGGCGGTGCGCTCGTTGCAGCGCGCGCCGGTGTCGCTGCGCGACGACGACGAGCGCCGCATCGCCGCGCTCGCGCGCGACAGCGGCCGCAGCCACCGCCGCTTCATCGCCGGCTTCCACGAGCTGGCCGGCCTGACTCCGAAGCGCTATGCGCGCGTGCAACGCTTCAAGCGCCTGCTGCAGGCGCTGGGCGCGACGCCGCGCCCGGCCTGGGCGCAGCTGGCGCTGGATTCGGGCTACTGCGACCAGTCGCATCTGATCCGCGAGTTCCGCGCCTTCGCCGGGGTGAGCCCGCGCGAGTATCTGGCGGCCCGGGCGGTGTCGGCGCATCACTTGCCGGTGGAGCGGGTGTAGCCGTTGTAGGAGCGGCGTGAGCCGCGACCGCGGAGCCGCCGGTCGCGTCGCAAGCGAGTGTCGCGGTCGCGGCTTGCGCCGCTCCTACCGTTGGAAGCGAGGGATAGGCGCGGATTGGGAGCGAACGGGTAAATTTCGTCCAATACGCGGTCACCGGGCGCGAGCAAGCTGCGCTCACCCATTCCCAAGGAGCCCGTCATGGCCGTGCACGAGTTGTTTTCCTACCTCTGCGTCGCCGACGCCCAGGCCGCCATCGAGTTCTACTGCAAGGTGTTCGACGCCAGCGAGAAGTTCCGCCTGGTCGAACCCGGCGGGCGCATCGGCCATGTCGAGCTGGACCTGGGCGGCACCACGCTGATGCTGTGCGAGGAGTTCCCCGAGGTCGACATCCGCCGCCCGGACCCGGCGCGGGGTCACAGCCACACCCTGCACCTGCACGTGGACGACGCCGACGACGTGGTCGCGCGCGCGGTGGCCGCCGGCGCCGAACTGGCGATGGCGCCGCGCGATCACTTCTACGGCGAGCGCTCGGGCACGGTGATCGACCCCTTCGGCCACCGCTGGAACATCGGCCACAGCATCGAGCAGCTCGACCCCGAGGAAATGCAGCGCCGCTACCCCGCCGACGCCTGCGACTGAGCGCGTAAAGCGCACGTCCGAGCGCAGGAATGCGAACCCCATAGCGGATTTCGCGTGCGTTTGTCGTTGAATCGATGCGTTTAATCCGGCAATCTGCGCGCGCGGGCGTCACGGAGCGATGCGGGGCGCACGGAAGACCGTTCATTCCAAGGAAACGCTCATGAAAGCCCATCTGCTGCCGCTGCTGCTGTTGCTCCCCTCCCTGCCCGCGCTGGCCGGCCAGTGCGAGGACAATTTCTCCAAGAAGGGCAACGCGCTGTCCGGCGCCGAATACTCCACGTCCTACAAGGTGCCGGGCCTGGCCATGCCCAACGCGATCGGGCAAATGCGCAACCTGGCCATCGCCGACGGCATGGACGTGCTGGACGAGAGCCCGGACACCGGTTCGCTGCTGCTGGAAGAACCGGCCAACGCCGCGCACAAGGGCCTGCAGGTCTACGTGACCGCCAAGGCCGACGGTACCGTGTCGATGCTGATGAAGACCCGCCGCGGCACCTTCGGCAGCGCCGACGGCATCCGCGACGCGATGTGCAAGATGCTGACCCAGCTCAAGCCGGGCAAGGGCGCGGTGGCGCGCTCGGCGGCCAAGCCGATCGAGATCCAGGCCACCGCGCTGGCCACCGACATCGAGCGTCAGGGCCTGGAGAACGAGGCCGCGATCAACGTGCGCTTCGAGAACAAGGTCTACAACATCAAGGGCGTCAACAAGGGCGTGGCCGGCAAGAAGGGCGCGTTCGAGCTCTACTTCGACATGAACCCTTCGCTGGTGCCGGGCCTGATCCAGAGCAAGTCGCGCATGTTCGAGATCCGCATCGCCTGCCGGATGATGCCGGACCAGAACGCCTACTCGCTGGCCATGCGCAACGGCGACAAGATGTACCTCAACGCCACCTACGACACCTACGACCAGGCCCACCGCCTGGTGTGGCTGAAGAACTGCCGCGCGATCCAGTAATCGCAGCGCGCCAAGCCGCGCTCCGGCGCGGGCGACGCGCTCGTTGCCCGCGCCCCATCGGCCGCGCCGGAAGCATCCGGCGCCGGCCTGACCGGCCTCAGCCGCCGCAGCCGGCGCCTTCCACCGTCATCGCCGCCGCGAACATCGGCACCGCCGCCAGGCGGTTGGCCGCGGCCTTGGCCTTCTCGTCCTGCAGATACAGCCGCGACTGGCCCTGCGCGTCCAGCTTGGGCGGGGTGGCGTTGCCGGGCTTGCGCCACACCTTCACCACCGCTTGCTGCGACGGGCAGGCTGCATTGGGCACACGCAGCACATCATTGAAGATCCAGCCGGACGCGGTCGAGGGCTGCGCCTTGGCGGCGTCGACGAAACGCGCGCGCGGCTGGCAGTGGGGGCTGGTGCGCACCACCGCGAATTGGTACGGCTGCGCCGCCTGACCGGTGAAACGGCCTTCCAGACGGGCGCAGGCTTCGGGGATCTGACGCAGGGTGTGGACCGTACCCACCGCCTGCGGACTCACCGCGGTGCGCTGGATTTCCGGGGCCGGGTCCGCGGCCAGGGCCGGCACCGGCAGCAACAGGGCCGACAGGACGAGCGCAGTGCGCATGAACGGGGCTCCATCGATACGTGACTGGGGTCGCAGGCTGGCACGCCGGGGCTGAACCCCGGTTTCACGAGGTTTCACAGGGTTCGGGGCTGTGCGATAGTCCCTGCGTTGCCATGCCCGCGGGCATGCGACCCACAACGTACAGAAAATCCGAAATTCCGATGTCCACTCTGGGGAGGGGTTCATGCTGGAGCAGTACGGTTTGACCTTGGCGCTGGCTTGCGCCGTCATCGCGATCCTCTACGGGATCATTTCCGCGCGCTGGATCAGCGCACAACCCGCCGGCAACGAACGCATGCAGGAGATCGCCGGCGCGATCCAGGAAGGCGCGCGCGCCTACCTCAACCGCCAGTACACCACCATCGCCATCGCCGGCGCGGTGCTGTTCGTGGTCATCGGCTTCTTCCTGAACTGGCACACGGCGATCGGTTTCCTGATCGGCGCGGTGCTGTCGGGCGCGGCCGGCTACATCGGCATGAACGTATCGGTACGCGCCAACGTGCGCACCGCCGAAGCCGCGCGCAAGGGCATCGGCCCGGCCATGGACGTGGCGTTCCGCGGCGGCGCGATCACCGGCATGCTGGTGGTGGGCCTGGGCCTGCTCGGCGTGGCCGGCTACTGGCTGGTGCTGGGCAAGATGGGCGTGACCGGCGAAGCCGCGCTGCACGCGCTGGTCGGCCTGGCCTTCGGTTCCTCGCTGATCTCGATCTTCGCGCGACTGGGCGGCGGCATCTTCACCAAGGGCGCCGACGTGGGCGCGGACCTGGTGGGCAAGGTCGAAGCCGGCATTCCCGAGGACGACCCGCGCAACCCGGCGGTGATCGCCGACAACGTGGGCGACAACGTCGGCGACTGCGCCGGCATGGCCGCCGACCTGTTCGAAACCTACGCGGTCACCGTGATCGCGACCATGCTGCTGGGCGGGCTGATGATGGCCCAGGCCGGCACCCACGCGGTGCTGTACCCGCTGGTGCTGGGCGGCGTGTCGATCATCGCCTCGATCATCGGCGCCTTCTTCGTCAAGGTGAAGGCGGGCGGCTCGATCATGGGCGCGCTGTACAAGGGCGTGATCGTGTCGGCGGTGCTGGCGGCGATCGCGTTCTATCCGATCACCAAGGAGCTGATGGCCGATTCCAGCTACGGGGCGATGAACCTGTACTGGTGCGCGCTGATCGGCCTGGTGCTGACCGGCGCGATCGTGTGGATCACCGAGTACTACACCGGCACCCAGTTCAAGCCGGTGCAGCACGTGGCCGCCGCGTCCACCACCGGTCACGGCACCAACATCATCGCCGGCCTGGGCGTGTCGATGAAGTCGACCGCGCTGCCGGTGATCGCGGTGTGCCTGGCGATCTGGGGCGCGCACGCGCTGGGCGGGCTGTACGGCATCGCCATCGCCGCGACCTCGATGCTGTCGATGGCCGGAATGATCGTGGCGCTGGACGCCTACGGTCCGATCACCGACAACGCCGGCGGCATCGCCGAGATGTCGGAGCTGCCGCCGGAGGTGCGCAACATCACCGATCCGCTGGACGCGGTGGGCAACACCACCAAGGCGGTGACCAAGGGCTATGCGATCGGCTCGGCCGCGCTGGCCGCGCTGGTGCTGTTCGCCGACTACACCCACAACCTGCAGGCCGCGCATCCGGGCGCGGTGTTCTCCTTCGACCTGTCCGACCACTACGTGATCATCGGCCTGCTGATCGGCGGCCTGATCCCCTACCTGTTCGGCGCGATGGCGATGGAGGCCGTGGGCCGCGCCGCCGGCGCGGTGGTGGAGGAAGTGCGGCGCCAGTTCCGCGATATCCCCGGGATCATGCAGGGCACGGGCAAGCCGCAGTACGACAAGGCCGTGGACATGCTGACCAAGTCCGCGATCAAGGAAATGATCGTGCCGTCGCTGCTGCCGGTGGCCGTGCCCGTGGTGGTGGGCCTGCTGCTGGGTCCGAAGGCGCTGGGCGGCCTGTTGATCGGCACCATCGTCACCGGCCTGTTCGTGGCCATTTCGATGACCACCGGCGGCGGCGCCTGGGACAACGCCAAGAAGTACATCGAGGACGGTCACCACGGCGGTAAGGGCTCGGAAGCGCACAAGGCCGCGGTCACCGGCGACACCGTCGGCGACCCGTACAAGGACACCGCCGGCCCGGCGATCAACCCGCTGATCAAGATCATCAACATCGTCGCCCTGCTGCTGGTGCCGCTGCTGCCGGCCGATACCGGCGCGGCCGGTGCGGCATCCGCGGCCGGTCACGGCGCGCCGGTGGCGGCCGCGTCCCTGCAGGCGCCCGCCGCGGCTGACGGCAGCACGGTGCAGGCCGGGGCGGACAGCAAGGCCACGCTGTACTTCGAAGTCGGCTCGGCCGCGCTGCCGGCCGATTTCGAGACCGCGCTGTCGGGCGTGTACCACCGCATGCAGCGCGATCCGGCGCTGAAGGCGCGCGTGTCCGGCTTCCACGACCGCAGCGGCGACCCGGCGGCCAACGCCGAGTTGGCCAAGCAGCGCGCGTCGGTCGTGCACGATTGGCTGATCGCGCAGGGCATCGCGGCCGAGCGCGTGAGCATGGACAAGCCGGCCGAGACCACCGGCGACGGCAATGCGAACGATGCGCGCCGGGTGGAAGTGCTGGTGGAGTAAGCCGGGCCGCGCCGCTGGCGCAGCTGACGACAACGGCGGCTACGGCCGCCGTTGTCGTTTATGGGGATCGGACCGCTCCGGCCGCCTCCGCTTGTCTTCCCCCTTTGTAAAAGGGGGATTGAGGGGGATTTGCTCTTAAGAGCAACAGCAACAGCTTCCGTCCGCAAGCGGCCGGGTAACTTTCTTTTGATAAGCGTCAAAAGAAAGTAACCAAAGAAAAACGCTTCGCCAAAACTCCCGTGCGAGATCGGAGTTTGCGCGGGGATTTTTCGATAGGCCATCCCTGGCCTAGCGAAAAACGGCGCACATCCTGTGCGCCGCCCCTCGGGTCTTCTATTGGGACAGCGAGTTCGATGCCCGAGCGGGGATCAAGGGCATTCGCGCTGCGCGCTCATCCCCTCACCCTAGCCCTCTCCCGCAGGCGGGAGAGGGCATGCATTCGACGCCGCTTGCTGCTTTAGCCCCTCTCCCGCTTGCGGGGTGAGGGGCAGCGCTTGCGAGCCATTGGCTCGCGCTGCACCGAACGCCCGACCGCTATGCGGTCGGGCCGGGGCGTGGGTTGGGGTGAGGGCGAGCCCTACCGCCCCACCTCGCGCTCGAACTTCGCCAACGCCAGCTCCAGCCGCCACTGCTGCCGCGCCTTTGCGCTGCCCTGCAGGTAGCGCTCGCAATCCGCATCGGCCGCCTCGCGCGAACGTGCGCAGGCATCCACGCGCGCGCCGCCCGCGCGCGAGGTCCACAGGCTGGCGCCGGGCAGGAACGCGTACTCCAGGCTGTCGCGCGCGATCTGCTTCAGATCCGGATAGCGCAGGCCCTGTTCCTGCACCGCGCGTTGGTATTCGTGGCTGAGGTCGCTGCGCAGCACGCCCTGGTCGTCGGTGGACAGCACCACCGGCACGCCGGCCTCGCGGTAGGTCGCCAGCGGGTGCGCGGGGCCGCTCACGCCCAGGATCGCGGCGTTGCTGCTGAGGTTGATCTCCACCGCCACGCGTCGGCGCGCCATCTCGCGCAGCAGCGCCGGCGCGTCGGTTTCGTAGGCGATGTCCACGCCGTGGCCGATGCGGTCGGCACCGGCCAGCCGCACGGCCAGGGCGATGTGGTCGCGCAGCGCCTGCGGCGGCACCAGGCCCAGGGTCTGCTCGCCGGCGTGCAGGGCCAGCCGCACCGACGGGTAGCGGTGCTTGAGCTGGGCGAACATGCGCATGTGCAGGCCGTAGTCGCGCTGCGCTACCGGATGGTGCTCGGGGCCGACGATGTTGACCCCGACCCAGCGCGGATCGGCCAGGGCCAGGGCGAAGCCGAAGCGCATCGCCGCATAGGCCTGTGCGGGCGAGCGCTGGCGCAGCACCGGAATCTGGTAGCGCACTTCCACGGCGCAGGCCGGCGCGGCGGCGGCGGTGCCGCAGGCCTGCGCCTGCGCGAAACGCGCTTCCTCGCCGTCCACCTCCGCGCGCGCCCGGGCCACCGCCGCGGGCAGCAACGGGTCCAGCACGTCGTTCAAGCCGGCGAAGTCCTCGCCGTCCAGGTGCTGAACGGCCTCCAGCAACGGCTTGGCGCCGGCGGGCATGCTCATCAGTTCCAGGTACGCGACCTGGTCGGCGGCGGCCAGTTCGCGCGTGGCCGCGATCACCCGTCCGTCGTCGCCGGAGGACACCGCGCGGAATCCGTCGAAGCTGGCGAAGAAATGGTCGGCATCGGGCAGTGGCGCGTTGCGCATCGACAGCGTGTCGATCGCGCGGCTGTAGCTGGCGTAGTCGCGGCTGGCCAGGTCGCGCGCGGGCAGGCGGCCGGGCGCCTCGCACGGCGGGCGCTCGATGCGGTGGCTGGCGCTGTCCACGCAATAGCCCTGCTCGCCGGCCCAGCGCAGGTAGTCCTCGGCGTAGACCGAACCGCTGGCGTGGTTGTGCAGGTCGCCACCCTTGGGCATGGCCTGCAGGAACATGCGCAACCGTGGCGGACTTTGGGCGATGCGTTCGAAGTAGGCGGCTACGCGCGTTTCGTCGTTCGCTTCCCGCCCCTGCACCGCCGCGGCCGGCAGCAAGGCCGCCAGCAGCATCCAACCGCGCCACCCCTTGCCCATATCCGCTCCCCTGGTCCGCGCCCGCAGCATCGCACGCCGCCCGGGGCGCGGTCGGGGATGCGCCCCTGGCTGCGGGCCGCGCCCGGCTCATCCAAAGCGGCACCTGTCCGATTCCGCCCGCGCACACCCGCCGCAGACCCCGGGGTTGTGCGGGTGTCCCTCACCAGTCCGACAGGCGCTGGCCCGCCCCCGGAAGCCGATGCTGCGCCGCAGCAGCCGGCGGCGTAGAATGCCCGCCTCTTTATCCGGCCCGCCCCCCGGCGGGCCACCAGCAGTCGGAGCTATCCCCCATGGGCCTGGACCTCGTCCCCACCGGCAAGAACCCGCCGGAAGAGATCAACGTCATCATCGAAATCCCCAAGGACGCCGAGCCGGTCAAGTACGAGGTCGACAAGGCCTCCGGCGCGATCTTCGTCGACCGCATCCTGTCCACGCCGATGCGTTACCCGTGCAACTACGGCTACGTCCCGCACACCCTGTGCGGCGACGGCGACCCGGCCGACGTGCTGGTGGTGCTGCCGCTGCCGTTGATCCCCGGCTCGGTGATCCGTTGCCGCCCGGTCGGCGTGCTGCGCATGACCGACGAAGCCGGCGGCGACGAAAAGCTGCTCGCCGTGCCGGTGGACAAGGTCTTCGCCGGCTACAGCCACATCTCCGACGTGGACCAGGTCAGCCAGCACTGGCTGGACCGCATCGGCCACTTCTTCGAGCACTACAAGGACCTGGAAAAGGGCAAGTGGGTCAAGCTCGACGGCTGGGGCAAGGCCGCCGAAGCCAAGCAGATCCTGCTCGAGGCGATCGATCGCTACAACGCGACCGAGGAAAGCGACAAGCCGAAGTTCTGAGCGCTGCGCTGCGCTGGGAACGAAGAAGGCCGCCTTGGGGCGGCCTTTCTTTTTTGGAACGGGCTTGCGCCGTAGCTTGTCGCTACGCGTGCCCTCACCCCAACCCCTCTCCCGTGAACGGGAGAGGGGCTAAAGCAGCAAGCGGCGTCGGATCTGTCCCCTCTCCCGCTTGCGGGAGAGGGTTAGGGTGAGGGGATGAGCGCAGCGAATGCTCTTGCTCCTCGCTCGGGCGCCGAACTCGCAGCACCAATAGAAGACCCGTAGGGCGGCGCACAGGACGTGCGCCGTTTTTCGCTGGCACATGGATGTGCCATCGAAAAATCCCCGCGCAAACTCCGCTCTCGCACGGGAGCTCTGGGGCAGCGTTTTTCTTTGGTTACTTTCTTTTGACGCTTATCAAAAGAAAGTTACCCGGCCGCTTGCGGACGGAAGCTGTTGCTGTTGCTTCTGAAGACACACCCAAAGAATGTCGCGAGTTCGGAGCTGATCGCGGCTCACGCCGCTCCTACCCCAAGGCGCCAGAGCAGGCCCCAGGCCGGCCGAGAGCTTGGTCGTAAGTGCGGATTCGCGGTCGCAGCTTGCGCAGCTCCTACAGGGGCGAGCGTGGCATTCGTCGTAGGCGATGATTCGCGGTCGCGGCTCACGCCGCTCCTACCCGGAAAGCCCAGGCTTACGCGTTGTCGCCCACGGCGCGCTGCTGCTCGGCCGAACTGCCCAGGCTCTGCGCGTCGGCGCCGACCGCGAACTTGGCCACGATCGTCATCATCGCGTTGAACCAGCGCAACTCGTTCTTCAGCCGCAAGGTCTGGCTCGGGCCTTTGACCTCATCGATGAAACGCTGCAGCGTCTCGCGATAACGCGCATGGCCCTCAGCTCGATCGCCGTACTCGAACCACAGCCCCTGCCACGCGCGCGCGAAGCGCATCGACGCCTGCCGCACCGGCTGCAGCTGCGGGTGCGGCTCCACGTCGGCGAACAGCAGGCCGAAGTGCGCGGTCAGCTCCCAGGGGCTCATCACCGTGGGCACGTTGACCGTCTCGCAGGGGAAGCTCGCGACCTCGCCCGGGCGCGGCGCCAGCGCGCGCTGCGGCCAGCCGTCGCGCGGCGCGTTGTGCGGTCGGCCACGGCCGACCAATTCCCAGAAATCGCCGCCGCCCACGGTGTCCACCACCAGGTGCACACGCGATTCAACCGCGTCGTTGATGACCCGGTGCTGGCGCCAGGTGTCGAAGATCCAGCATTCGCCGGCGGCCATGTTGATCGCCGCATCGCCGCATTCGAAGCGCACCGTGGGCTGGGTCACCACCGGAATGTGCACGCGCACGCGCTCGGCCCAGTAATAGCCCTGGTCGGCGTGGCGGGTGACCTCGGCGTGGCCGGACAGGCGCATCAGCCGGCTGCGGCCGACGGTGGCGCCCAGGCTGGCGAAGACCTGGGTCAGATAGGGGCAGGCCAGCAGTTCCGGGGTGGGCTGCATGCGGCCGGAGAAGGCCTCGTTGCCGGGATCGCCGTTCACCGCCACCAGCGGCAGCATGGAGTTGCCGGCGAAGCCCTGCGGGTGCGGGCGCCACGGGCCCTCGCCCAGCGCGGCGATCTCCTGCGCCAGGCGCGCGGCGTCGATGGCCAGCGGCAACTGGATGAACGGCACCTGCAGCTTCATCGTGGGGTCCGGAAGGGCGACCGCCCTATCCTACCGCCGCCGCCGGCCGGAGACGAAAAAAAGGGAGGCGGGCCGTAGCCCGCCTCCCCTGGTGCAGCGTGTTGCGTACAGCGGTCGATCAGAAGCGCTGGCGGTACTGCAGGTAGTAGTAACGGCCCGGCACGTCGTATTGCGGATCGAACATGTTGTACGGCGCGGTCAGCGACAGCGGCGGATCCTTGTCGAACACGTTGTTCGAACCCACCGACACGGTCGCGTTCCACGGCGTGTTGTAGCGGAACTGGATGTCGTGGTACGTGACCGCACCCAGGTGGTTGCGCGGCGCCGGACCGTCGGCGGTCACGCGGTTCGGATCCGAGCAGTATTCCTGCGCGTCCGCACCGGTGAACGGGCACTCTTCGTCGATACCCGACTTGTAGCGCATGCCCCAGGTCGCACCGAAGTCGCCCTTGGTCCAATCCAGGTACAGGTTGGACTTGATGCGCCAGTACGGATCCTGCGGCAGGTACAGGCCCTGACGCTCTTCGGCGACGGAGTCCTTGGTGGCCGTGGCGATCCACTTGGAGGTGTAGCTGGTGTCCCAGGTGATCGAGAACTTGCCGTAGGCCGTTTCCGGCAGACGGTAGTTCAGGGTCACGTCGTAGCCTTCCACCTCGTACTGGGCGAGGTTCAGCAGCGGCATCTCGAGCTTGTCGATGATGTTCGGGTTGCCGGCCGAGGTGCCACCGCGCTGGTACAGGCCGCAGTAGGCGGCCTGCTCGCCGGCGGTACCGGCGTAGCACTTGTCCAGGATGAACTGCGCTTCCGGACGGGTGATCGCGTTCTCGATCTTGACCTTGTACCAGTCGACGGCGATGTCGAAGCCGGTCAGCCAGCTCGGGCTATAGACGAAGCCCAGGGTCTTGCTGGTCGAGGTTTCCGGCTGCAGCTGATCGTTCGAGGTCCAGGTGAACGGCTCCAGGGTCTGACGCGAAGCGCCGTTGCCCGGCTGCACGTAGTTCGCCGGCACGCCTTCGGCGGCGCAGCGAGCGGCCACCTGCGGGTTGCCGCGCAGCGGCGAGTGGCTCGAGCAGGGATCGATGTAGCTTTCGAACGAGTCGGTGTTGCCGCCGTACAGGTTGCTGATGCTCGGGGCGCGGAAGCCCTCCGACCAGTTGCCGCGGATCAGCAGGTCGTCCATCGGCTTCCAGCGGAAACCGAACTTGCTGTTGAGCGTGTTGCCGAAGTTGCTGAAGTCCGAGTAGCGGGTGGCCACCGAGAAGTCGAGCAGCTTGGCGAACGGCAGGTCGGCCAGCACCGGCACGGCCAGTTCCAGGTAGAACTCGTCCAGCGAGTACGAACCGGCGGTGGGCGAACGGGCGTTGCCGGTGCTCAGGCCGGCGGCGATGAACGCATCCGGATCGAACTGGCCGCTCTCGGCGCGGTGCTCATAGCCCGCGGCGAAGCCCAGCGGGCCGGCCGGCAGGTCGACGATGTCGCCGCTGATGTTGGCGGTGTAGCTCTTGGACACCACGCGGCTGGAGTCGTGCGCGGTGAAGCCGGCGTAGTTCAGGGCTTCGGGCGAGATCGAGCCCAGGCCGCCGAGCGGGTTGATCGGCACGCAGCCGGCGATGACCGCGCCCGGAGCGCCGCACTTGACCACGCCGTCGGTGTCCATGAAGGACGGACCGTAGGCGTTGTTCAGGGCCTGCACGTTGAACAGACCGTGGGTCAGGTCGTTCTGGTCGGTGCGGTCGTAGCGGTAGCCCACGTCCCAATCGAAGGTGCGCTCGCCGACGTTGAAGAAGCCTTCCAGACCGCCGTAGAAGTGGAAGTTCTTGACGTCCTGGTTGAACGAACGGCCACCGGTTTCCTGGAAGCGGCGGTTGACGCCGATCAGGTCGCGGCCGAGGTTCTTGTACTCCTGCGGCGCGTAGTAGCTCTGCGAGCTCAGGGTCAGGCCGGTGACCGGCATGGCCGCGAGCAGCTGCTCGGAGATGCGCTGGTTGTACAGCGTCTCGGCGCGGAAGGTCAGGTTGTCGGCGATGTCGAACGTGGCCTGCGCGAACAGCGAGGTGCGCTCCTGCGGGGTCAGCAGGTAGTTGTCCGGCGCGGTGTTGTAGCCGTGCACGGCCGAGTCGTAGACGACCTTGTTGCCCTGCGCGTCGAGCACATAGCGCACGTCGTCGGCGTTGGACGCGGTGCCCATGTTGTCGACGAACGAGCCCGGGAAGCCGGTGCCGCTCTGGCCGCCGAAGAACGGCGGGCCGCCGGCGGAGATCTTGCGATCGCCGGCCATCACGGCCTCTTCCTTCACGTAGGACGCGCCCAGCAGAACCGAGGAACGGTCGTTGCTGACGCCCAGCGAGAAGTCGTATGCCTGACGGTCGCCGTCCTGCGCGCTGTACTGGCCGAGGTAAGCGCCGGCTTCGGCGCCTTCGAAGTTGCGGCGGGTGATGATGTTGACCACGCCGGCGATGGCATCGGAACCGTAGATGGTGGACGCGCCGTCCTTCAGCACTTCCACGCGCTCGATGATCGAGGCCGGGATGGTGTTGAGGTCGACCGAGCCGTCGAGCTGGGTGGTCCAACGACGGCCGTTGACCAGCACCAGGGTGCGGCTGCTGCCGAGGTTGCGCAGGCTGACGCCCGAGGAACCGTCGCCGCCGTTGTTGAAGGTGCTGTTGAGCGCGGCGCCGTTGGTGGAGATGCGCTGCAGCACGTCGGCCACCGAGGTCACGCCCTGCTTTTCGATCTCAGCGCGGCTGAGCGAGAAGATCGGCTGCGAGGTCTCGACGTCGGCGCGCTTGATGCGCGAACCGGTCACTTCGATGCGATCGAGAGTGGTTGCGTCTTGGGCGGGAGCTGCATCGGCTTCTTGGGCGCTGGCGAACGCCGGCACCAGCGCGATCGCGATGCCGGCGGGCAGCAAGCCCATCCGCACCACGGGGCGCAAACTGCGATGGTTCATCTATCTCTCTCCAGGTAATGTTTTTGCGCGTTGTTACTGACGTGTTAAACGCCTCGCAAAAGTACGGGCACGTAGCCACCACTGCTTTGCGCGCGCCATCCAGAGACTTTGCCGAATCGGTCCGCGCGTCCGTGCGTGCGACGAATGTCATCGCAGCGAAACGCGCGGCGCAGATATGCGAACGCGCGCGGTATGCGCGCGCGTTCTTTCTATAGAGAGAGTGAGCGTTGCGACGATCGCGGATCGTTCGCGGCGCATCGCGCTGGCGGCGATGCGCATCGCCGCGCATCGGCGGCATGCCCTGCGGCATGCGCGCCGATGGCCGATCAGGTGCCGGTGGCGAGCGCGGCTTTGCGCGCGACGCTCGCGGACTTTGCCGAATCGGCGCGGCCGACCGCGGCATTGGCCGCGGCGCTGCGGTAGCGCGTGGCCGACACGCCGAAGCGCGCGCGGAACGCGCGGGCGAAACTGCAGCAGTTGTCGAAGCCGCTGGCCGCGGCCACTTCGCCGATCATCATCGTGGTGCTCTTCAACAGATCCGCCGCGTGCTCCAGGCGCATGCGCGCCGAGGCCGCCTGCGGGCTTTCCTCGTACAGGCTGTGGAAGGTCTTGGAGAAGTACCAGCTGGAGAAGCTGGTCAGCTCGGCCAGTTCGCTGATGCGCACCACGCGGTCGCAGTTGCCTTCCAGGTACAGGCGCGCGCGCTGCAGGCGGCCGAACACCTGGCGCTTGCGGCTGCGCGAGCGGCCCGGGCAACGCGGAATGCGCGCGGCCAGCTCGCGCTGCACGCCGGCCAGGTGCAACAGGATCGGGCGCAGGGCGTTGAGCTCGGAGGCGGCGTCGCTGTCGGCACCGCGCACCGCGGCCTGGCGCCACAGGCGCAGGGCGACGCGGGCGTCGCGGCGGCCCATGCGGCCGCGGCCGGCGTAGAGGCCGCCGTCGGCGTAGCGGGCCATGGCCTTGAGCGCCTCGGCGTTCAGGTTCAGGCCCACGCACAGGCCGTGGCGGTCGGCCTGCAGCACCGGCTTGGAGTCGCGCTCGAAGGCGATCCAGTCGCCGCGGCGCAGGCGGAACTTACCTTCCTTGGCTTCGACCCAGGACGCGCCGCGCAGCTGCACCCAGATCGAGAAGTTGGCACCCGACAGCTGCACGCTGCCCAGGCGGGAGACACCCACGCAGTTGCCCTGAACCGCGCTCTCCGGGCTGTCCAGCTGCAGCAGCTGGCCACGATCCGCCCATTGCGATTGCTCCATTGGTCCACCTCATGTGCCGAGAATGGCCACAGGTTTTGCCGCAGGCGGGCCGGAGCTTCAGGAAAATTGCCGGAGAGTTATGCGAATTCGCAACGAGGGCACAACCGAAGAACTTACGAAAGAACAATTCCCTTCCGGTTCAATCAGTTGAACCAGCCGGGGACCTCGCCCTTCGGGGCCGGCAGCAGGTCCATGTAACCGATATCGGCGCCGTCCCACTGGACCAGGGCCACGTAGACCACGTCGCCGCGCGGGGTCAGCGAGTAGCCGTTGACCGCCACCCGCCGGCTTTGGTCCAGGCACAGGGGCGCGGCGGCCGGCAGGGCGGTGCCGGGCTCGGCCGCGGCGCGGTCCGCGGAAATCCGGCGCAGGTGCGCGGCGCAGGTCTGCAGCTGCTCGATGTAGCGGACCTGGCCGTCGTCGGCCACCGCCCACATGCGGTAGCGGTCGGAGACGGGCTCCTCGGTGTTGAGCTGTCGCACGCTGCCGGGAGACAGGCTCAGGTCGGCCTGCCACAGGCCGCTGCGGGTCGGCCGGGTGAACAGCAGGCGGCCGCCGTGGCGGTCGTAACGCACCTGCGACACGTCGTCCAGGCTGGCCAGGGCGCGCATGGGCTGGCCGCGTCGGTCGAACAGGTGCAGGCGCTGATGGCCGTCGCCGGCGCCGGCCAACACCAACAGCCGATCGCGGTTGGGCAGGTACAGCGCCTGCAGCGGCTCCGGCAACGGCAACGGCAGCTGCGAGACCCGTCCGCTGGACGGCACCACCTCGAACAAGGCCCCCACGCCGGCGCGGTCGCGGCCGGCGATCAGCAGGCTGCGCGAGTCCTCCGACCAGTTGGCCGGGTAACGCGTGGACGGCAGCACGCCGGCGATCATGCGCAGCGAATCGGGCCGCTGCAGGTCGCCCCACCACAGGCCGTTGCTGCCCGAGCGGTCGGACACGAACGCCAGCTGACGCGCGTCGGGCGCGATCGAGGGCACCATGTCGCGCGCCGAGGACGCGTACACCGGTTCGACCACGTGCACCGAGCCCTCGCCGCCCTGCGGCAGCGCCACCCGGTACAGGCCGAAGTACTGGCGCCGCTGCACGAACACCGCCGCCGAGCGCGTGCGCGACAGCACCGGGCTCTGCGCGTCGGGGACGCCGGTGTCGGCGATGCGGCCGCTTTCGAAATCGAAGCGGTACATGCGGATGTCGCCGTCGATGCCGCGGCCGAACATCAGGCCGCTGCCGTCGGGCAGCCAGTCCCAGCCGCGCAGTTCGGCGCGCAGCTGGGTCAGGCGTTCGGCTTCGCCGCCCTCGGCGCGGATGCGCCAGAAATCGCCCAGCGGCGCGTTGCGCACGAACACGATCCAGCGCCCGTCGGGCGAGTAGCGCGGCACCGAGTCCAGGTCGCCGCGGCCGCGCGCGTACTCCAGCGCGCGCCATTCGCCGCTGGCCAGATCGAGCTGACGCAGCCCGACCACGCCCGAGGCGGTGGGCATGCTGCCGAACAGCAGGCCGCGGCCGTCGGGCATCCAGCTGAAGGTGGGCGGCGTGCGGTGATCGCAGCTGCCGACCTCGCGCTCCACGCCGCCGTTGGCCGCGATCAGCATGATCCGGCAGGCCACGCCCGGCTCGATGCGCAGGAACGCGATCGAACGCCCGTCCGGCGACCACGCCGGCGCGCTGTCCTCGGCCAGGCCCTGCGGCCGGGTGAGCTGGCGCGGCTGGGTCTGGTCAGTGGTCTGGACCATGATCGCGGTGCCGCGCGCGCCGTTGGGGATGGCCATGTAGGCCACCATCGCCGCATCCGGCGACAGCGTCGGCGAGAGCTCGAAGCCCGGGAACGACGTGATCAGGCGGTACGGCCGCTCCGACGGCAGCGGCATCGCGTTGTCTTCGGCGCGCAGCGCATCGCGCGGCGGCGCGCGCAGCAGCGACCACAGCACGATCGCGCCGACCAGCAGGGCCACGCCGGCGACCACGCCGACGATCGAGGTCCAGGCGCCGCGCGCGTTGGGCACGGCCGGCGGCGGAATGGGCTGGGTGACGCCGTCGCGCGGCGCCTCGGGGAAGGCCGGATGCTCGGCGGTGGTGCGGCTGGGGTCGACCAGCACCGAAGCGTCGTGCGTGCGCTGCGCCTCGGCGGGGCCCGCGTTCGCCGCGGTCGCGCCCGGCTCGGCTTGCAGCCATTCCACCTGGGTCAGCAGGCGGTAACCGTTCTTGGCGATGGTCTCGATGTAGCGCGGATTGCCGCGCTCGTCGTCGAAGGCCTTGCGCAACTGGGTGATGGCCTGGGTGACCACGTCGTTGGTGGGCAGCGTGTCCGGCCAGACCTCGGCCAACAGCGTGTCGCGGCTCACCACCCGGCCCTGGTGCTCGATCAGCGACAACAGCACGCCCATGGCCTTGGGCGTGATGCGACGTGCGCGGCGCGCGCCGGGCGCGAGGATCTCGCGCAGCGGCACGTCCACCAGACACTCGCCCACGCGCAGGCGCTCGGACGGCAGCGGCGGCGATGGCTCGGGGGGTCGGGACATGAATCCTGCAATGGTCGCGGCGGCACGTTTCATGCGTCATGTGCCTGAAGACCTGAACGGTCAACGGCCAGACCCGGCACACCGCGGCGGCGCGATCGGGCTAACGCGCCTGGAATCAACATTTTACCGTCATTACGGACCCTCGAACTCCCATTCGGGGTGGTCCGAAGGCCCTCTCTCGCCGACGTCCTACAGAACGTACCGTTCCACCTTACGCGCTGCGGCTCCGGCCGCGCGCGTTTTTTTTAACCGGCGTTCAGCCTCGCTCGCGCCTCAGGATGGTCAGGCCGATCAGACGCGAGACCACCGCGGCGATGTAGCCCACCCCGGCGAACTGTTCCAGCATCACCAGCACGCGCGCGCCCGAGCCCAGCGGAATCACGTCGCCCAGGCCCACCGCCGAGAGGTTGGTGAAGCTCAGGAACAGCAGTTCGATCCAGGTGCGCGGCTCGCCCGGCCGCTCCACGCCGACGAAGCTGCCCGGGTACCAGGCCTGGCAGACCAGGAAGGCGTAGGCGAAGCCCCAGGCCAGCAGGGTGAAGGTGGCGCCGGCGGCGAACAACTCGTCGGCGGTGACCCGGTGGTCGCTCATCATGTAGGCGATCAGGCTGCCGGCGGCGTAGAAGTACAGCAGCGCCTCCAGCGCCGAGGACGCCACCAGCAGCACATCGCTGGCCAGCAGTACCGACAGGATCGACAGCGCGAACGCCGGCGCCGCCAGCAGCCAGGCGATCCATTTGATCGCGGGGCTGCGGTTGACCACCCATACCGCCAGGGCCAGCACCAGCACCCCGAACGCGCCGAACACCACCCGCCCGCCGCCGGCGGGCTCGAACAGCGGGTAGGCGATCAGGCTCAGCAACTGCGCCGCCAGCAGGAACGCCGACGGATGCCGCCGCGCGATCGCGCGCCATTTCAGGGAAGCGTAACTGGGGCTGGTCATGGCGCGCAGTGTGCAGGAGCCGGCGCGGGCCGCACAGAGGCGCCGCGCCCGGACGGCGCCGCGGCGGCAGCCGGGGCCCCCGCCCTGGCGATTCCGTTTACCGCATCGGCCTTGCGCGCTGCCGCGAGCGCCCTGGACAATCCCTCGCCCGCCCAGCGTGGGCGGACGTACCACACAGGGGAAATCGAGAAATGCCGCAATTCAAAACCACGGTCGTCGCCATCGCGGCGATCGCGCTGTCCGGCTGCGCCTTCCAGAAGCAGGCCATCCGTCTGGAACCCAAGCTCGAAGCGCCGCAGAGCACCATCGGCAGCGGCAAGCTGACCATGGTCAACGTCGCCGACGAACGCCCGCGCTCGACCCTGGGCACCCGCGGCGTGGCCGGCATCGGCGAGCAGCTCACCGTCGAAGGCGACCTGCGCAAGATCATCGAGAACTCGGTCACCCAAGGCCTGCAGCAGCAGGGCTTCGCCACCGACGGCCCGATGGAAAACCAGTTGCGCGTGGAAATCCGCAATCTGGACTACGTGGTCAACTCCGGCTTCTGGGCCGGCAAGCTGAACATCGAGTTCCTGCTCAAGGGCATCTGCATCAAGGGCAACGCACGCCCCTACGAGCAGATGTACCGCGGCGAATACCGCAAGAACGTGCAGGTCGTGCAGGGCGCCGCGTCCAACAACCTGTTCGTCAACGACGTGGTCTCGCAGGCGATCAACTCGCTGCTGAAAGACGAAAAGCTGATGCGCTGCCTGGCCGAGTGATCCGGCCGTCGACCGCAAGCGGGGTTCCGCTTGCGGTCGCCCGGCGGCGGTCCCGGCTCAGGCCTTGTGATAGACCTGCGCGCCCTGCGCGCGGAATTCCGCCGCCTTCTCGGCCATGCCCTCGCCCAGCGCCGCGGTCTCGTCCACGCCGTGCTCCTTGGCGTAGTCGCGCACGTCCTGGGTGATCTTCATCGAGCAGAAGTGCGGGCCGCACATCGAGCAGAAGTGCGCGACCTTGTGCGCGTCCTTGGGCAGGGTCTCGTCGTGGTACTCGCGCGCGCGCTCCGGGTCCAGGCCCAGGTTGAACTGGTCTTCCCAGCGGAACTCGAACCTCGCCTTGCTCATCGCGTTGTCGCGCGCCTGCGCGCCCGGGTGGCCCTTGGCCAGGTCGGCCGCGTGCGCGGCGATCTTGTAGGCCATCAGGCCTTCGCGCACGTCGTGCTTGTTGGGCAGGCCCAGGTGCTCCTTCGGCGTCACATAGCAAAGCATGGCCGTGCCGTACCAGCCGATCATGGCCGCACCGATCGCGCTGGTGATGTGGTCGTAACCCGGCGCGATGTCGGTGGTCAGCGGGCCCAGGGTGTAGAACGGCGCCTCGCCGCAGACCTCGAGCTGCTTGTCCATGTTTTCCTTGATCAGCTGCATCGGCACGTGGCCGGGGCCTTCGATCATGGTCTGCACGTCGTGCTTCCAGGCGATCTGGGTCAGCTCGCCCAGCGTTTCCAGCTCGCCGAACTGGGCGGCGTCGTTGGCGTCGGCGATCGAGCCGGGGCGCAGGCCGTCGCCCAACGAGAAGGCCACGTCGTAGGCCTTCATGATTTCGCAGATTTCCTCGAAGTGGGTGTAGAGGAAATTTTCCTTGTGATGCGCCAGGCACCACTTGGCCAGGATCGAGCCGCCGCGCGAGACGATGCCGGTCACGCGCTTGGCGGTCAGCGGCACGTAGCGCAGCAGGACGCCGGCGTGGATGGTGAAGTAGTCCACGCCCTGCTCGGCCTGTTCGATCAGGGTGTCGCGGAAGATCTCCCAGTTGAGCTCCTCGGCGCGGCCGTCGACCTTCTCCAGCGCCTGGTAGATCGGCACCGTGCCGATCGGCACCGGCGAATTGCGGATGATCCACTCGCGGGTTTCGTGGATGTGCTTGCCGGTGGACAGGTCCATGACCGTGTCCGCGCCCCAGCGGATCGACCACACCAGCTTTTCCACTTCCTCGGCGATGCCCGAGGACACGGCCGAATTGCCGATGTTGGCGTTGACCTTGGTCAGGAAGTTGCGGCCGATGATCATCGGCTCGCTTTCCGGGTGGTTGATGTTGTTGGGGATGATCGCGCGGCCGCGCGCCACTTCATCGCGCACGAACTCTGGGGTGATGATCTTCTGGATGTTGGCGCCGAAGCTCTGGCCCGGGTGCTGATTGAGCAGGTGGGCCTCGCGGATCGCCTCCAGCCGCTGGTTCTCGCGGATGGCGATGTATTCCATTTCCGGGGTGACGATGCCGCGGCGCGCGTAGTGCATCTGGGTCACGTTGGCGCCGCCGATCGCGCGGCGCGGCAGCGGGCGGTTGCCGAAACGCACGTGCGCCAGCTTGGGGTCGTGCTCGCGCTTGCGGCCGAACTCCGACGACAGCCCCGGAAGCATTTCGGTGTCGCCGCGCTCGGCGATCCAGGCCGCGCGCAGCGGCTTCAGGCCTGCGGCCAGGTCGATCTCCACGCCCGCGTCGGTGTAGGGACCGGAGGTGTCGTACACCGCCAGCGGGGCGTTGTCCTCGCCGCCGAACACGGTCGGCGTGCGCGCCAGCGCGATCTCGCGCATCGGCACCTGCAGGTCCGCGCGCGAACCCTCGACGTGGATCTTGCGCGAACCGGGAATCGGGCGGGTAACGTCGGCCGACAGCTTCTCGGCCTGCTGGATCAGTTCGGTGGGCACCGCATTCATGGAGGTCGTCCTGTAATTCGCTCCTCGCGGAGCCGGGACGAAGCGGGCGCGCGGCCGCGTCGGGCGCGGCCTGCGAAGCTTCCCTACGGCGGTCTCAACCGCATCAGGTTCGAAGGGTCTGTCTCAACCGCCGGCCCCAGGCCGCGGTACCCCCGCTTCAGTGCGCATTAGACCCGGAAACGCGGCCGGGCGCCAATTCGGCGGGGCCCGCTTCGGAACAGGCCCGCTTAGGAACAGGCCCGATTGCCGCGGGCCGGCGCGACAGCTAGCGTGTGGCGATGAACCCGACCCGCTCCCACACTCACCCCCGGGCCGCGCGCGCCGCTGCCCTGGCCAGCCTGCTGGCCCTGACCGCCGCCTGCGCCAGCAGCGGCGACCGCGCCAGCGCGAGCGCCGCCGACCCGTTGGCGCCGCTGCGCCCGCTGTGCGGGCAGGCCTACGCCGGCCGCATCGTCGCCAGCACGCCCGAAGGCGCCGACGCCGCGTTCGCCGGCCAACCGCTGGTCATGCACGTTCGCGATTGCGGCGCCAAGGAAATCCGCGTGCCCTTCCACGTCGGCGACGACCGCTCGCGCACCTGGGTCTTCACTGCCCATGGCGACGCCCTGCGGCTCAAGCACGACCACCGCCACGCCGACGGCAGCGAAGACGCGCTGACCCAGTACGGCGGCGACCAGCGCGGCAAGGCGGTGGCCGGCCGTTACGAATTCCCCGCCGACGCCTACAGCCAAGCCATGTTCCGCGCGCAAGGCCGCGCGGTTTCGGTGCCCAACGTCTGGGCGGTAGAAGTCGACGCGCAACGCTACGTCTACGAACTCGCGCGCCCGGGCCGCCTGTTCCGCGTGGAGTTCGACCTGAGCAAGCCAGTGGCGCCGCCTCCGCCACCGTGGGGCGGTTGAGCGCAAGAGCGCATGTTGCCCTCGCAACTTCTGCGTCGCTCGCCACTCAACGCCACACTTCTTGAGCCTAGCTTTTCTCCGCTCCAAAACTAGACTGCAACTGTAGCTAGAAGGAGAAGGCTCTGCATGTGGAAGCGCGCACCAGTCACGATCACGCTTGTTTCTGTAGCCGCCCTGTCCCTCGGCTTGCTCGAGGAGCAAGCGCCTGCGCGGTCGGAACCAGCGACTGTCACAAGGCGCGCCGCGGTCGCCGCATCAGACCCAGCCACCGCAATCCGTTCGCAAGCGGTCCCTTCCCGTACGAAAGCGCCAGCGCTGCCGGCTGGCGGTCAACCTGCGGTGGCGTGGCCGGCAACCGACGCCGCCATACCGGCGGCTGAGGCCGCACTGCTGACCCAAGGCATGGTCAACGATCGTGTCCATACAGCGCTCAAAGCGGCGGACTTCGACGACTTCATCGTGTCGTTGCAGGCCGCAAACGCTCCCGACGCCGGAGAACGTGGCGCGGCGTACCGCACCGAACTGGAAGATGCCTTGCAGCGCGCCCCAGAGCTGGGGCACCTGGGCCGCTTCGCCTGCGGCCATACTTTCTGCGCTGGCACGATCCGCATCGGCCGGGATAGGAAAGCGTTCGACACCTGGATCGGCGCGCTGCAAGACCAGGCGACCCTGCCCATGCCTACGCTCTCCCATCGCACCATACTCGCGCCCGACGGCTCGTCGGAGGCGCGCCTGGTCTTTACCACGCGCGGCGCAGGCGGCTTCATTTCTTCCGGCAAGCGGCCGTAGACCTCCGCTGGCAACAATGGCAACGCCCGTCCGGACGATCCGGCCGGGCGTGCCGTACGCGACATTGGGGCTAACGCCGCGAACACCGGATCACGGATTGGTGAACCAACCCGAGCAGTAGCGCGTGCCGTTCTTGGTCAGGTAGAAACGGCTGCAGTTGGTGTCGTAGCTGCTGCCGGTGGCGGTGATCTGGAAGCCCGACAGGTACACGCCGTTGAGGTGGTAGTGGCTGCCGTTGGACTTCAGCGACCAGTGCTCGTGCGGGCCGGTGGAGCTGCCGCCGTTGCACAGCGCCTGGGCCTGGGTGTTGGCCGGGTTGGCGATGCGGGTGTTGGCCGCGACGCTGGCGCCGGTGGCGTACTGGATGTTCATCAGGTGGTAGTAGGTGGTCGACCAGCCGCCGCTGTGCACCACCTCGGCGAAGCAGGACGAGTGGCGCTTGAACGAGCCCGCCGCCGACGACGACACCCAGGTGCCGCTCTGGTTGCTGCCCCAGCCGCCGCCCAGCGACATGTCCAGCGACGACATCGGGTAGTTGCCCGAGCCGGTGTTGGTATGCGCGCCGCCCACGTGCCAGCGCTGGCCGCGCGGGTACGGGAACTGCAGGAAGCCGTTGGCCGGGCCGGCCAGCGCGCCCACGTCCGGACCGGCCTGCGCGGCGAAGCGCGGCGAAGGCGCAACGGCTTTGCGCGGCTGGTTGAACAAGCCGGCGTAGATCTGCTGGAACTCGGTGTCGCCGCTGAGCGCGGCGCTGGACTCGCTGGCGCCGGCACGCGCGAACAGCGACTGCAGCGGATTCGCGCGCGCCACCGTGACCGGACCGCGCGCGTCCTCGGCGTCGCGCTCGTACAGCGCCTGGCGCAGCGCCAGCGCCACCTCGCGCGTCTGCTCGCCGAAGCCGCGCGCCTGCGCCAGCTTGCCGAACGGACGGCTCAGGCCGTCGGCCGCCGCGCGCTTGCGCGTGACCACGCCGCTTTGCTGCTCCATCAGCGCGATCAGCACCTTGGGGCTGATGCCGCTGTAGCCTGCCCAGTGCGAGATCGTCTCGCCGTAACGCGACAGGTGCGGCGCGCGCTGGGCCAGGTAGGCGTCGATGTCGAAATCGAACATCTCGTCGTAGCTGTAGATCAGGTCGCGTCCGGACAACCCTTCCGCGCCGGGCTGCGCCGCCGATGCGGTGCCGATCGCGGCGGCCACGCAGCAGGCCAGCAGCGCCATTCTTGCCAGGGACTTCTCCTTCATTGCCTTGCTCCTTGTAGGGATGGATGGGCGATCCGCATGCGCCGGCCCCGGCCGTGGGGCACCGCGCCGAGTCGCTACGTCCGGCCGAACGTGTGCGTCACTCCGCCGGCGTCCGTCGCCCGCGAGGGACGCACAGCGCGAAAACTCTGGCCTTCGCGCGCGTTGCTGTCGTGAGACGCAGGCCGCGTCCATTTAGGTTCGAATGAGACGCGTTCTTCAGTTCCGTCATTCCAATTCGCCATGAGCGCGTCGCGCGGTACATGCGCCTGCGCACGGTGCAGACGCATCGGGTGAGGCCTGTTTTCACACTGAGTGGCTTCTATGTGCGTTAGAACCGCACTCGTTCCACCTATCGGCACGGCGGCACCGCGTGCCACGATGCCGACATCGATATCCCGCAGGCTGCGGCCGCATGAACCGAACTCCGATCCGCCCGTTCGCGCCGCGTCTGCTCTTACCGCTACTGGTACTGGCCACGGGCGCGTGTTCGATGTGGCCGCTGCGCGAGGATCCGCCCGTGCCGGTGGCCGACGACGCCCAGGCGCTGTTCCGCCGGCTGTCGGCGCTATGCGGCCAGGCCTACCTGGGCCGGGTGGTGGCCGATATTCCCGAGAACGCGGCCGACCCCTACTCCGGCCGCGCCTTGGTCATGCACGTGCGCGAGTGCGGCAAGCACGAGATCCGCATTCCCTTCCAGGTGGGCAGCGACCGTTCGCGCACCTGGGTACTGGCCCAGCACGGCCACGGCCTGCAGCTGCGCCACGACCATCGCCATGCCGACGGCAGCGAAGACCCCCTGTCGCATTACGGCGGCAGCGCCGAGCGCATCGAAGTCGCGGGCGGACGCATCGAGGCCGAGTTCCCCGCCGATGCCGCCTCGCGCTCGCTGTTCCGGCGCCTGGGCCGGCCGGAATCGGCGCAGAACGTCTGGACCGTGGCGCTGGAGGGCGAGCGTTTCGTCTACAAGCTGGCCCGGCCCGGGCGGCTGTTCCGGGTGGAGTTCGACCTGAGCCGGCCGCTGGCGACCCCGCCGCCGCCCTGGGGCGCCAGCGACCCGCCGCCGGCACCGGCCAAGCCCAAGCCGGGGCGCGCGCCCAAGGCAAAAAAGCCGCGCTGAGCGGCCGACCGCTTGCCAACGCCGCCGCCGTTCGCCGCGGACCCGCTTGACGCACCGCACAAACCTCGGTTATTGCTGTCGCCCATGCACCCCGCCTTCGCCACCGTCCGCATCGCTGCCCTGCCGCAAGGCGCGGGCCCCGCCGTGCGTACGCTGTCGATTACCACTACCGGTACCACCACTACCCCAGTGGTGCGGACGGGCGTGTCCAGCTGATCGAATCACGCCGCTCCGCACCCGAACCGGGTGCGGCTGCAGGCGCTGCCACCCGGATCGCGACGCGGAGTCCCTAACGGAGCTCCTGCCATGTCGTCCGCCCCACCCGCACCCGCCGCCCCACCGCAACGCCACGTGCACAAGTTCGGCGGCAGCAGCGTCGCCGACGCCGCCCGCTACCGCGCGGTACCGCCGCTGATCGACGACGGCGCGCCCGCGCGCATGGTCGTGGTCTCGGCCATGCAGGGCGTGACCGACGCACTGGTGGCGCTGGCCGCCGCCGCGCGCGACGCGCAGGACTGGGCGCCGGCCTGGTCGGCCTTGCGCCAGCGCCACTTCGACACCGCCGCCGAGCTCGACGGCGACGGCCGCCATGGCGTGCACGAAGCCTTCGAGCGCGAGTTCGCGCAGCTGCGGGCGCAGTTGCAGGCGCTGCCGCACGGCGACGAGGCCGAGCGCCGCGCCGCCGCCCTGCCCGGCCTGGGCGAAGTGCTGTCCTCGCACCTGCTGCACGCCGCGCTCGGCGGCGACGACGCCGGCTGGCGCCGGCTGGACGCGCGCGAAGTGCTGGTAGTGCATCCCGGTGAGATGGGCGTGGGCGTGGACTGGCAGGCCAGCCGCGCGCGCCTGGCCGATTGGCGCGCGCGCCATCCGGGCGAGCGCATCGTCATCACCGGCTTCGTCGCCCGCGACGCGCAAGGCCGGGACACCACCCTGGGCCGCAACGGCAGCGACTATTCCGCCTCGATCTTCGCCCACCTGTTCGAAGCCGACGCCCTGACCATCTGGACCGACGTGGACGGCGTGCTCTCGGCCGACCCGCGCCTGGTGCCCGACGCGGTCTGCCTGCCGGCCATGTCCTACGCCGAAGCCTGCGAACTGGCGTACTTCGGCGCCAAGGTGCTGCACCCGCAGACCCTGGCGCCGGTGCAGCAGCGCGGCGTGCCGCTGCGCATCCGCAACGCCCGCAATCCGGCCGCCGCCGGCACCCTGATCACGCCGCAGCCCTCGGCCGACGGCGTGCCGGTCAAGGGCTTGAGCCTGGTCCACGACCTGGCCGTGCTCGAACTGGTCGGCAACGGCATGGTCGGCGTGCCCGGCACCGCCGAGCGCCTGTTCGGCGCGCTGCGCGGCGCCGGCGTGTCGGTGATCATGATTTCGCAGGGTTCGTCCGAGCATTCGATCTGCTGCGTGGTGCGCGCCGAGCAGGCGCAGCGCGGCCGCGACGCGGTGCAGGCCGCCTTCGCCGGCGACCTGGCCGACGGCCAGGCGCAGGCGGTGACGCTTACGCCTGAGGTCTGCGTGCTGGCCGCGGTCGGCGACGGCATGGTCGGCACCCCGGGCGTGGCCGCGCGCCTGCTCGGCGGGCTCGCCCAGGCGCGGGTGAACGTGCGCGCGATCGCGCAGGGCGCGGGCGAGCGCAACATCTCGGTGGCGATCGGCGCGCGCGACGCCACACGCGCGCTGCGCGCCGCGCATTCGGCGTTCTGGCTGTCGCCGCAGTGCGTGTCGGTGGGCCTGATCGGGCCGGGCAAGGTCGGCCGTGCGCTGCTGGCGCAACTGGCGCAGGCGCAGCCGCGCTTCCAGCGCGATTCCAGATTGGAACTGCGCCTGCGCGCGATCGCCGACAGCCGGCGCATGCGCCTGACGCCCAAGGCCATGCCCGCCGACAGCGCCAT
Organism: Lysobacter silvisoli; assembly: GCF_003382365.1. Lineage (NCBI taxonomy): Bacteria > Pseudomonadati > Pseudomonadota > Gammaproteobacteria > Lysobacterales > Lysobacteraceae > Lysobacter > Lysobacter silvisoli. The sequence continues at coordinate 44,892 of NZ_QTSU01000004.1, forward strand.
CGACGCGCTGGAAGAGGGCGAAGCATTGGACCTGGAGCGCTTCTCCGCGCACGTGCGCGCCGAACACCTGCCGCACGCGCTGATCGTCGACTGCAGCGGCAGCGACGCGGTCGCCGCCCACTACCCGCAGTGGCTGGCCGCCGGCATCCACGTGGTCACGCCGAACAAGCAGGCCGGCGCCGGCCCGCTGCCGCGCTACGAAGCCATCCACGCCGCCGTGCGCCACGGCGGCGGCCAGTTCCGCTACGAGGCCACGGTGGGCGCGGGCCTGCCGGTGATCCAGACCTTGCGCAGCCTGCTCGACACCGGCGACGAGCTCACCGAAGTCGAAGGCATCCTCTCCGGCACCCTCGCCTGGCTGTTCAACCGCTACGACGGCAGCACCGCGTTTTCCGAGCTGGTGCGCGAGGCGCACCGCCTGGGCTACACCGAGCCCGACCCGCGCGACGACCTGTCCGGCACCGACGTGGCGCGCAAGCTGGTGATCCTGGCGCGCGAAGCCGGGCGGCCGCTGTCGCTGGAACAGGTGCAAGTGGAAAGCCTGGTGCCGGCGGCGCTGCGCGAGGTGCCCAAGGACGAGTTCATGGCCCGCCTGCACGAACTGGACGCGCCGCTGCAACAGCGCTTCGACCAGGCCCGCGCGGCCGGCCTGGGCCTGCGCTACCTGGCGCGCCTGGACCGCGACGGCCGCGCCAGCGTGGGCGTGGTCTCGCCGCCGCCGGGGCACGCGGCCCTGCACGGCGCGCTGACCGACAACCTGATCCAGTTCCGCACCCGCCGTTACGCGGATAATCCGCTGGTGGTGCAAGGGCCCGGCGCGGGGCCGGACGTCACCGCGGCCGGCGTGTTCGGCGACATCCTGTCCATCGCGCAAACCCTGGGAGCCCGCGCATGAGCGCTGCACCATCCGACATCCGCAGCGCACGCGCGTTCGCCCCGGCCAGCGTCGGCAACATCGGCGTGGGCTTCGACCTGCTCGGCCACGCCATCGCCGGCCCACGCGACATCGCCCGGGTACGGCGCATCGACGAGCCGACGGTACGCATCGCCGCGATCGGCGGCGATAGCGCCGGCGCCGGCAGCCTGCCGCTGGAAGCGGCGCGCAACACTGCAGGGCAGGCGCTGATCTCGATGCGCGAAAAGCTCGGCCTGGGCCACGGCTTCGAACTGGAACTGGAGAAGGGCATTGCGCTGGGCTCGGGCCTGGGCGGCTCGGCCGCGTCCTGCGTGGCCGCGGTGGTCGCCGCCAATGCCGTGCTCGACGCGCCGCTGCCGCGCCAGGCGCTGTACGAATTCGCCCTGGACGGCGAGTCGGTGTCCAGCGGCAGCCGCCACGGCGACAACGTCGCCCCCATGCTGCTGGGCGGCGTGGTCATGGCCACGGCCACGCGCATGATTCCGCTGGCCGTGCCCGAATGGCTGCATGCGGTGGTGGTGCACCCGGACCAGGTGCTGGAAACGCGCCGCGCGCGCGCGGTGCTGGCCGATCCTTATCCGCTGCATACCGTGGTCGAGCAGAGCGCGCATCTGGCGCTGTTCCTGACCGGCCTGCAGCGCGGCGATGCCGAGCTGCTGCGCGAGGGCCTGGTCGACCTGCTGGTGGAGCCGCGCCGCGCGCCGCTGATCCCCGGCTTCGCCGAGGTCAAGGCCGCCGCGCTCGCGCACGGCGCGCTCGGCGCCAGTATCTCCGGCGCCGGCCCCAGCACCTTCGCCTGGTTCGCCTCGCAGGCGCAGGCGCAGGCCGCCGCACCGGCCATGCGCCAGGCGTTCGTCGACGCCGGCTACGACGCGCGCGCCTACGTGACGCCGGTGGCGGGACCGCGCGCGGAGCTGCTGGATGACTGACCCCACAAGCACGCCCGTTGCCGCCCGCCTGTCTTCCCCCTTTGAAAAAGGGGGACCGAGGGGGATTCGCTTTCCGGCCCCCATCGCCCGAGTCCAGCCATGAATTTCTACAGCACCCGCGGCCAGACGCCCGCCACCGCCATCGATGCCGCGCTCTCCGCCGGCCTCGCTCCCGACGGCGGCCTCTACGTGCCCGAACGCTTGCCGACGCTGCACGCGCTGCCGCCGGCCGACGCCGACCTGGCCACCGTCGCCCACTCTCTGCTCGCACCCTACTTCGCCCAATCCTCGCTGCGCGACGCGCTGCCCGAGCTGTGCCGCCGCGCCTACGACTTCCCCGCGACGCTGCGCACGCTGTCGCAGCCGCAGGACCGCTTGCTGGAGCTGTTCCACGGCCCCACCGCCGCGTTCAAGGACTACGCCGCGCGCTTCCTGGCCGAAGCGCTGGCCGGCCTGCGCGACGAGCGCTCGGCGGACACCACCATCGTCGTCGCCACCTCCGGCGACACCGGCGCCGCGGTCGCTGCCGCCTTCCACCGCCGCCCCGGCTTCCGCGTGCTGATCCTCTACCCCGACGGCCGCGTGTCGCCGCGCCAGGCGCACGGCCTGGGCTGCTGGGGCGACAACGTCCGGGCCCTACGCGTGGACGGCGACTTCGACGCCTGCCAGCGCCTGGCCAAGCAGGCGCTGGCCGACAGCGAACTGCGCGCCGCGCGCCCGCTGAGTTCGGCCAACAGCATCAGCCTGGGCCGGCTGCTGCCGCAGGCCGCGTACTACGCGCAGGCCGCGCTGCGCCACCACGCCGAACACGGCACCACGCTGAACTTCATCGTGCCCACCGGCAACCTGGGCAACGCCTGCGCCGCCATCGTCGCGCAGCGCATGGGCCTGCCGATCGGCGAGATCCGCCTGGCCACCAACGCCAACGACACTCTGCCGCGCTACCTGGGCGGTGCCGACTACGCTCCCCAGCCCACCCGCGCGACCCTGGCCAACGCCATGGACGTGGGCGCGCCCAGCAATGTCGAACGCCTGCGCCACTGGTACCGCGACGACGCCGAACTGCGCGCCGCCGTGCATGCGGCCAGCGTCGACGACGCCAGCATCGTCGACACCCTGCGCCGCGCGCCGCAGCGCCACGGCGTGGTGCCCTGCCCGCACACCGCGACCGGCCTGCATGTGCTCGAAGGCCTGCGCGCCGACGGCGACACGCGCCCCTGGGCGGTGGTCGCCACCGCGCACCCGGCCAAGTTCGACAGCATCGTCGAACCGCTGGTCGGTCATCCGGTGCCGCCACCGCCGCCGCTGGCCGCCTCGCTGGCGCAACCGGCCTCGGCCGAGCCGCTGGCGGCGGATTACGGCGCGCTGCGCGATCGCCTGCTCGCAGACTAGCGGCGTGCGCGATCGCAAGCAGCGCTGGCGATCGCGCACACGCAAACGAGTCGCGGCAGTCCTGCGCTCGACTGCGGACGGAGCGCAGCCGAAGGGCGAGTCACCCACGCCCGGCGTTGTCGTTCCGCTCCGCCGCCTGCCGCAGGAAACGCGTGAAAAATGCGTACACACAGCGCATCCATAACGCCATTGAAGTGCCTAAACGCGCAGTGCATCGCAGCAGGATGCGCCGCTCGCACGCGCGGCGCTCGCGCAACGCTTCGGCTTGGCTTATTTTTCCCCGGTGGAAACTTCCGTAACGCATCCCCCTGCCTATTTGCGTTCCACCGCGAACGCCGCACACGACAGGCGCGGGGCTCGTGCGCGACGCAGCGGCGCACCTGAACCGCTGGCGTCGTTGGCCGGATTCGACAAGCCCATTGCGTTGGCGTATGAAGAGAATCAAGAACCACTTCTCCGATCCGGATCAAAACGGGACATGACTGAGCAGGAGCCCGACGCAGCACGCAAGACCGGGTCCGGCGGCGCGGCGGGCTTCGATTTCGGCCGCGCCACCATGAACTCGGTCACAGAACTAATCCATGCCGCGCAGAACGGCGAGCGCGGCGCCTGGGACCGGGTCTACGCCCTGCTCTACGAGGAACTGCACAAGGTCGCCGGCCTGCACCTGCGCAGGCGCTGGCGCGGTGGCGAGCGCTCGCCGACCTCGCTGATCAACCGCACCTGGCTGCGACTGAACCAGGATCAGGTCACCCTCAACAATCGCCAGCACCTGCTGTCGGTGCTGTCGCGGGCGATGCGCTACGCCATCCTCGACGAAGTGCGGCGGCTGCAGACCAGCAAGCGCGCCGAGCACTTTTACCCCGACGAGCTGGATAACGCGCCAGAACCCTCGCACGACCCCGAACTGCACCAATTGGTCGCCATCGACCGCGCGCTCACCGATCTGTCGGCGATCGACGCGCGCCTGGGCCAGGTGGTGGAGATGCGCTACTTCGCCGGCATGAACGAGGCCGAGATCGCCGAGGTGCTGGGCGTGACCGAGCGCACCGTGCGCCGCGACTGGCGCAAGGCGCGCGCATTCCTGGCCGCGTCCCTGGGCGATTCGGCGCAGATCGCCGATCCGCCCGATCCCGACTGAGCCTGGCGCCGCAGCGCACGCGGCCGCCTGAGACTTGGCCATGAGCAGCCTCGACCCGCGCGCGCTCGCGCTGTTCGACGAACTGATCGACTTGCCCACCGCCGAGCGGACGCGCCGCTTGGCCGCGCTGGCCGCCGAAGACGCGCCCTTGCATGCCGCGGTGCGCGCGCTGCTGCTGGCCGACGACGAGCACACCGGGCTGCTGGACCGCTCTGCGGTCGAAATCGTCGCCGCGCACCAGTCGGAAGAAGAGCCCGACGAAGCTCCGGCCGGCGAAGACCCGCGCCTGGGCCGGCGCTTGGGCGCCTGGCGCCTGGACCGCTTGATCGCGCGCGGCGGCATGGGCGACGTGTACGAAGCGCATCGCGACGACGACCAGTACCAGCAGCGCGTCGCGATCAAATGCGTGCGCGCCGAACTGGCCTCGCCCGAACTGGTGGCCGCGTTCCGCGACGAGCGCAACCACTTGGCCCGTCTCGACCATCCCGGCATCGCCGCCCTGATCGACGGCGGCGTCGAGCCGGGCGGCCAACCCTGGTTCGCGCTGCGCTATGTCGAAGGCGAACCGATCGACCGCTGGTGCGACCGCCGCCGGGCGGGCCTGCGCCAGCGCGTCGAAGCGCTGATCCAGGCCGTCGACGCGCTGGCCTACGCGCATGCGCAAGGCGTGCTGCACCGGGACATCAAGCCGTCCAACCTATTGGTCGATGCCGACGGCCGCGTGCAGCTGGTCGACTTCGGCCTGTCGGCCACCTTCGAAGCCATGGCCGGCGTGCAGGAAGCGCGCATCGGCCTGACCCCGGATTACGCCGCGCCGGAAGTGCTCGACCACGCCGTGGCCGGCACCGCCGCCGACGTCTACGCCCTGGGTGTGCTGATGTACCGCCTGCTCAGCGCGCAGTGGCCCACGCCGCAACACAGCCTTAGCGCGCTGATGCCCAATGCGCCGCGGCAGCGGCCTCAACCGATGCCGCAGCGTCTGGCGCGGTTGCGCGACCCCGCCGAAGCCAACGCCATCGCCCGCCAACGCGGCGTGGCCAGCGCCGCTGCGCTCGCGCGCGAGCTGGCCGGCGATCTGTCGGCGATCGCGCTCAAGGCCGTCGCCGCGCAGCCGCAGGACCGCTACGCCAGCGTGCGCGCGTTCGCCGACGACCTGCGGCGCTGGTGCGAACACCGCCCCGTGCACGCGCGCCCGCTGGGGCCGTGGGCGCACGCGCGCAAACTGGTGCGCCGCCACCGCATCGCCGCCGGCCTCAGCGCGGCCTTGCTGCTGGTGCTGTGCAGCGGTCTGGGCATAGCCCTGTGGCAGCACCAGCGCGCGCTGCGCGAGGCCGAGGCCAGTCACGCGGTCAGCGAGCTGTTCGCATCGACTTTGGGCAACGCCACACTGTCCGGATTGGGCACGGCGGCGTTCTCCTCTCAGGATCTGCTCGACAAATCCGAATCCGAGCTGCGCAAGCTGGACTTGCGCGGGCAACCGCAACTGCAAGCGCGCAGCTTCGCGACCCTGGCGCGCAGCTACGCGGTGATCGGCGACTACCGCCATGCCGACGCGCTGGCGGCCGAGGCGCAGCGTGCGCTGAACGGCGAAACCGACGAGGAGGGGTATGTGGCGGCCACCCGCCTTTCCCTGCTCAACACCCGCGGACGCTACGCCGATGCCGCACGGCTGGCGCAGACCCAGCTGGGCGAACTGGAAGGCCGTCACGACCCCGCCGCGCATCAGAACAAGGTCACCTACGGCGTCGAACTGGCGCTGGCCCAATGGGGCCAGGGCGATCCGCCGGGCGCGCTGCTCACCCTGGACCGGACCCTGTCGCAGGCGCGAACGCTGAGTCAGGGTCGCGACGAACTGACCGCGCAGCTGCTGATCCTGCGCGGCGATTTCCGCGCCCGACTGCTGCGTCAGCGCGAAGCCGAGGCCGATCTGAAGCGCGCCATAGCGCTGGCCGAACCGATCAACCCGGTGCTGGCCGACGACGGGCTGGAACAGCTCGCCCTGATGCTCAACCGCGGCCATATCCCCGCCGGCCTGGCCATGGCCGAACGCCTGCTGCAGCACCGCCGCCGCACCCTGGGCGAACGGCACCCCAAGACCGGACGCGCCTGGGTGCTGCTGGGCTACGCCCAGTACACGCATGGCCAGCGCGACCTGGCCAGGCCGCAGATACTGGCCGGGCAGAAGCTGATCGAAGCCGCGTACGGCCACGAGCACCCCGAGTACGCCGCATCGCTGCTGCTGGCGTCTCCGGCGCTGGCCGGCCAGCGCCGCAACAACGTCGACGCCCTGCGCGAGGCCGTGGGCATCTATGAGCGCACCTTGGGCCCGAAGCACGAAAGCACCCTGGCCGCGCGCCTGCAGCTGGCCGCGCGCCTGCACGACCTGCCGCCGGAGACGGTCCGGCCCAGCGATCATCTGCAGGCCGAGCGTATGCTGGAAGACAACATCCGGATCAAGCGCGCCGCCGGCCTGCCGACCACGCTGGAAACCATCTTCCTGGCCCATTCGCTGCTGCTGCACGGTCCACGCAGCGAGTTGCCGCGCGCCGAGGCCCTGCTGGCCCAGCTGCGGCCGGACGCGCCACGCCACTTCGATCCGGACAACCGCTACCGGTTGATGATCGACCAGTTCTGGATCCAGGTGCGCTACCTGGGCGGCCATCGCGCCGAGGCCGATCGCGAATTCGCCCGCACCATCCGGCAGCGCGGAGGCAAGCCCGGCTTCGTATCCAACCTGACGGTGCACGATTCGTATTCGTACCGCGCGCTGTACGCTTACGAAACCTGCCGCCGCGGCGAAGCCATCGCCCTGCTCGAGCGCACGGTCGCCGCCGACCTCCGCATCTTCGGCGAAGAGGGCTTCCCGACCCGCGACGCCAAGGGCTACCTGGACAACCTGCGCCGGCACGGCCGCATGATCAACACCACCGGCGCGCAACTGGTCCCGGCCTACGAACTGGCTGAAGCCAACGCGCGCGCAGCGCGTTGCGGACCGCGTGCGGCCACAGGCCCATGACCCGCATTGGCGCGCGCGCACTGGAATTGTTCGACGAGCTGATCGATCTGGCGGAGACCGAGCGCGCGCAGCGACTGCATGAAGTGGCCATGCAGGATGCGGCGCTGCATGCCGCGGTCATGGACCTGCTGCGCGCGGACGGCGATGCCGCCGGCTGGCTGGAGCATTCGCCGGCCGAGCTGATCGCGGCCAGACAGACCGCCCTCCAACGCGACGAAGCCGATCCCGCACCGGACCCGCGCGTGGGCACGCGCCTGGGCCCGTGGCGCATCGATCGGCTGATCGCGCGCGGCGGCATCGGCAGCGTGTACGAAGCCCACCGCGACGACGGCCAGTACCAGCAGCGCGTCGCCCTCAAATGCCTGCGTGCCGAACTCAGCGGCCGCGAGCGTATCGCCGCCTTCCTGACCGAACGCCAGCACCTGGCGCGGCTGGACCATCCTGGTATCGCCGCCGTGGTCGACGGCGGCGTCGAACCGCAGGGCCAGCCCTGGTTCGCGATGCGCTACGTCGACGGCGAGCGCATCGACCGCTGGTGCGACCGCCACCGCGCCAGCGTGGCCCAGCGCGTGGACTTGCTGATCCAAGCGGCGCAGGCGCTGGCGCACGCCCACGCACAGGGCCTGGCGCATGGCCACATCAAACCCTCCAACCTGCTGGTCGGCGCCGACGGCCGCGTGCAGCTGGTGGACTTCGGCCTCTCGGCCGCCTTCGTCGGCCTGGTCGGCGCGGACGAGGCCCGCGACCGCAGCGCGGCGGGGCCGGCCACCGACGTCTACGCGTTGGGCGTGCTGATGTACCGCCTGCTGAGCGCGCAATGGCCCACGCCCTTGCACGCCTTGGGCGCGCTGATCCCGGGCGCCATTCCCGGCGAGCGCCAGTCCATGGACCGTCTGCTCGCGCAGATCGCCGATCCCCAAGAGCAGCAACGCATCGCCGATGCGCGCGGCACGGCCCATCTGCCTGCGCTGATGCGCCGCCTCGGCGGCGACCTGTCGGCCATCGCGCTCAAGGCGGTGGCGCCGCAAGCGCAGGACCGCTACGCCAGCGCCAGCGAATTCGCCGAAGACCTGCGGCGCTGGCGCGAACACCGGCCCGTGGACGCGCGCCCGGTCGGCGCCTGGACGCGCGCGCGCCTGCTGCTACGCCGCCATCCCGCCGCCTTCGGTCTGGTCGCCATGTTGCTGCTGGCCATCGTCGGCAGTTCCATCCTGATCTACTGGCAAAGCCAGAACACCTTGCGCGAAGCGCGCGCCTCGCAGGCGGTCAGCGCCCTGTTCGCCGCCACGCTGGGCACGGCGACTTTGTCCGGTCTGGGCGCCGCGCCGTTTTCTTCGCAAAGCCTGCTGCAGAAGACCGAAACCGAATTGCGCAAGCTCGATCTGCGTGGGCAGCCGCTGCTGCTGGCGCACAGCTTGGCGACCCTGGCGCGCGGCCGCGCGACCATCGGCGACTACGCCCGCGCCGAGGCCCTGGCCGACGAGGCGCAACGCGCGCTGCAAGGCGAGCCCGACGACGAGGGCTACGTCGCCGCCACCCGCATCGCCATGCTCAACACCCGCGGACGCTACGCCGAAGCCGCCGCCCAGGCGCAGGCGCAATTGGACGAGCTGCGTGGGGAGGGCGACCGCAGTTCGCGCCGACGCAGCGCCGGCCTGGGCATGGAATTGGCCCTGGCGCAGTGGGGGTTGGGTCATCCCCCCGATGCCTTGCGCTCGCTCGAAGCCGCGTTGCATTCCGCACGCACGCTCGGCTCGGGCAACGAAGAACTGCTGGCCCAGCTATTGATCCAGCGCAGCCGCTTCCGCTTCCAGTTCCTGGACATGACCGGCGCGCGCCGGGATGCGCAGCAGGCCATCTCCTTGATCGATGCGCGCAATCCAGTGTTGGCCGACGACGCCCGCGAACTGCTGCTGGAGGTGTCCATCCGCAATCAGATGCATCCTGACCTGGCGCTGGCGCAACGCATACTGAGCGGCCGCCGCCGAACGCTCGGCGATCGGCATCCCAAGACCGGCATGGCCTGGGTCTTGCTGGCGTACGCGCAGTTCCCGCCCAAAACCGATCCCGCACTCGCGCGGCGCAACGCCGCCCACGGACTGACCCTGGTCGAAAGCGCCTATGGCCGCAACCATCCTCAGTATGCACTGGCCTTGCTCAACGCCTCCAGGGCGATCGCGCGCGGATCGATGGACAACGCCGACCAACTTCGCGAAGTCCTGCGTATTTTCGACCGCACCTTGGGCCCGAGCCACGCACTCACCATACGTGCGCGCGGCATCCTGGCCGCACGTCTGCAAGAACAAGCGCCGGCGCTCGCGCGGCCCAGCGATATCCGCGAATCCATCGCCCTCCTGCACCAGAACTACGAATTCAACCGCAAGATCGGCATTCCTCTGACCTGGGACGAGGTCTATCTGGCTCGCGCGTTGATCCTGCACGGACGCCGCGAGGACTTACCGCGCGCGCAAGCGCTGTTGCGATCGGCCGACCAGGGGTTCGCACGCTATTTCGCGCCGGGCGACGGAAGGCTGCCCGAGACCGGCGCCTATCTCGGCGACGTGCTGCGCTACCTGCAAGGTGGGCGCGCTGAAGCCGATATCGCCTTCGCCGCTGCGATCGAGCGCTATCGCGACAACGATTCCTTCGTCGCCCGCCAAGCCCTGCGCGATTCGCTGCTGTACCGCGCCTTGCACGCTTACGAAACCTGCGACCGCGACCGCGCCCTGGCCTTCCTGGATCAGGTCCTGGCCGTCGACCGGCTCAGCTTGCGCGAGCAGGACGTGGCTCCGCGCGAAAGCCGCGGCTACCTGGACGCCCTGCGCCGCCACGACCGCATGATCAACACCAGCGGCGCCTACACCATCCCCGCCTACGCGCTGGACGAAGCCAATGCGCGCGCGGCGAGTTGCCGGCCACGCTGAGGCACGGCCGCGACAAGCCGCCTGCCGCACCGCAACACGGCTAAAGCGCGACGTCCGCCGAAAACCGGCGCATCCATGGCCGCCGCCATGCCCGGTTTTGTCCCCATCGCGCGATATCTCTTGCACGAGCGCCGGACCGACGGGCGCAGGCCTCCGCCATGCCCGACCCACGCGCCCGCGCCTTGGAGCTGTTCGACCAATACGTCGAGTTGGCTCCGCGCGAACGCGTCCGCGCCTTGGCCGTGCTCAGCGTCGCCGAACCGGCCGTCCATGCGGCCCTGGTGGCCCTGCTGCGTGCCGACGACCGCCATCGCCGCCCCGAGGCCGGGCCGCGCTACCACCACTAGAACGCTCCGCGCGGGGCAGCCGGCCCGGCGGCCCGCTGCCGACGACCCTAGACGGCCCCGGCGGCCACCCCCCCACCGCCCGCTCTCGGCGTCGGCTTGAACTTAAGCCACAAATTTTGTGATGGAATGCCGCTTCCCCCGAGTGTCCACGGTGCCATGACGCCGCCAGGCAGATACCCGCCCGGCCGTGCCCTGCATGCCGCCGAGCGCACGCCTGCCCCGACCTTTCCTTCTCAATCCGGAGTAGCGCATGGCGACGTATCTGATGGCGGCAAACGGCAACGACGGCTCGTTCTGGGCTTTGAATTCGGCCCAACAGGCGCTGCGTTACCTGGGCAATTCCTCGGTGCAGACCGAGGCCTCGCAAGCGCTGACCGGCATCGCGGTGGCCAACGCCAACGCCGTCTTCGGGCTCAGCGCCGCGGGCGAGGTCTACCAACTGGTCAACACGCCCTACCAGTCCACCCCCTGGGCGCCGATGTGGCATGTCAGCACCAGCGCCGACGGCAGCGTCTGGGGCGTGGACGGCAACGGCAACGTCTTCCAATGGAGCAACGGACAGTGGGAGGTGCGCCCCAACGGCGGCGCCTACGCGCTGTTCGTGGCGGTGGGCGACGGCGGCAACGTCTGGACCATCGACAACAACAGCGGCTGGTGGGGCGGCCCGGGGGCGCCCTACAAATGGAACGGCAGCGCATTCGCGCCGGTGGCCGGCGCGCCGGAAGCGCAATGGATCTCGATCGCGCCGGACGGCACGGTCTGGCTGCAGTCTCACGACAACCGCACGCTGACCCTGGAAGGCGGCAACTGGCGGGTGGTGGCCAGCAACACGCCGGACCTGTTCGGCATCGCCGCCGGCAGCGGCGGCCTGCTCTATGGCTGGGATTTCGGCTGCGCCTACGTGCTCAGCGGCGGCGTCTGGCAGTACCTCGACAGTCCCGGCTCCTGCGCCAGCGTCGGCGTGGCCGCCGACGGCACCCTGCTGGTCGACGGCACGCCGGTCAACCGCCTGGCCGGCTTCGGCGCCTGGCAGCCGCTGACTTTCCCGAACCGCACCCTGGACCTGATCGCGATCAACGAGCACCAGATGTACGCGCTGGACGTACAGACCGGGCGCTACCTGCAATGGGCCGGCAGCACCTGGCAGAAGATCGCCGGCAGCAACTTCGCCTCGCTCTCGGCCGGCGTGGACGGCACGCTGTGGGCGGTGGATCGCGCCCAGGCCATCTGGAGCTACGACGGCAGCGCCTGGCAGCCGGTGCCCGGCACCATGGCCAAGGTGTCGGTGGGCTCGGCGCAGTACATCGCCGGCCTGGACCCCAGCGGCAAGCTGTTCTTCTACACCGGCGGCGGTTGGCAGGCCATCGCCTCGCCCACCACCGGCGCGATGTTGGACGTGGCCATCGGCGCCGATGCCTCGTTGTTCGCCATCGACGGCGCCAACCATTTGTGGTCGCGCATCGCCCCGGGCGACTGGAGCATCGTCGGCACCATGCAGCTGCAGCAGGTGGACGCCGCCGACCGCTACCACGTCTGCGGGGTGACCCTGGTGGACGGCGGCCACAACGCGGTCTGGTCCGGCGCCGGCGTGGCGGTGGGCGCGGACCATCACCTGCACGGCTATTTCAAGGCGCCGGGTTGGGAAGCGCACCAACGCAAACTGCGCGAGCAGGGCCAGCAAAGCGAGCGCACGCAGCCGTAAGCGCCCGCGGCCCGAATCGAGAAGCGGGGGCCGCCGGCTCGGCGGCCCTGTCCCGCGCCACGAAATCACGCCCCGCGCACGCCACCACCGTACGAACGATCAAATGCCGCTCCGCCGCGCCTTGCTAGGGTGCGTTGGACGGACTTGAGAGCAACGTATGTCGATCGTGGACAAGGCCCTGTGGGTGATCGAGCGCAACTCGGACAGCGGGCTGAACCTGTCCGGCGTGGCCGAGGCCTGCGGCGTATCGCGCTCGCACCTGGCCAGCGCCTTCGGCAGCCGCACCGGCTGGCCGCTCATGAAATACCTGCGCGCGCGCCGCCTGAGCTGCGCGGCGCAACTGCTGGCGCAGGGCGCGCCCGACATCCTCGGCGTGGCTCTGGAAACCGGCTACGGCTCGCACGAGGCCTTCACCCGCGCCTTTCGCGAACAGTTCGGCGTGCCGCCCGAGCGCGTGCGCGAACGTGGCAGCACCGAAGGTCTGGCTCTGGTCGCACCGCTGGACCTGCGTGCGCGCGAACGGCCCGCACTGCCGCCGCCGTGGCTCAGCGAGGGACCGGCGATCCGTGCCGTCGGTCTGTCGCGCCGGCACAGTTTCGACAAGGTCATCGGCATTCCGATCCAGTGGCAGGTGTTCATGGCCTCGCACTACGGCCGCATCGCCCATCGCAGCGACGGCATTCCGATCGGCCTGCATTATCCGGCCGACGACGAGGGCGGCTTCGACTATGTCTGCGCCGCGGAAGTGAGCGCGTTCGGCCGCGTGCCGCAGGGTCTGACGCGGATCGAACTGCCGCCCTGCCGCTACGCGGTGTTCGAGCACCGCGGCCATGTATCCACCCTGTTCGACACCTACGCCGCGATCTGGAACGAGGCCCTGCCCGAGCACGGCTGGCGCCCGGCGCCGGCACCGATCGTCGAGCGCCATGCCCCCGATTTCGACCCAGACACCGGCGAAGGCGGGCTGAGCTTGTGGATTCCCTTGACCGTCTGACCGCCGGAATCGTCTACGCTGCCCACGCTACCGGGAGGACCCCCCCATGCCCCACCCGAAGACCAGCAATGCCCGCACCGTCGCCGCCTACGAGAACTGCGCGCGCGCCTACGCTGCCGACGTGCCGCCGCCCACGGGCTGGGCCGCCGAATCGCTGCAACAGCTCGCCGACGGCCTGCCCGCCGGCAGCCGCGTGCTGGAAATCGGCTCCGGCCCGGGCTGGGACGCCGACTTTCTCGAGCAGCGCGGCGTGCAGGTGCACCGCACCGACGTGACCGTGACCTTCTGCGATTTGCAGATCGAGCGCGGCAAACAGGCGCAGGTGCTGGACGTGCTGACCGACGACATCGCCGGCCGTTACGACGGCATCGCCATGCTCTGCGTGCTGCAGCACTTCGAGCGGCCCGATCTGGACGTGGTGCTGCGCAAGTTCGCCGGCGCGCTGCATGCCGGCGGCCTGGCGCTGTTGTCGTACCCGCTGGGCGAGGACGAGTACTGGCAGAAGACCGACTCCGGCGACTACCGCGTGGTGCGCTGGACCGCCGCCGGCTTGGACCGGCGTCTGGGCGCAGCGGGCTTCACCGTGGTCTGGGACAAGGAACAACAGTTCGACTCCGGCCCCTGGCGCGCGGTGCTCGCGCGGAGCGCCGCATGAGCCGGCGCGGCTGGTGGCTGTTCCTGGCGCTGGGGCTGATCTGGGGCATTCCGTATCTGCTGATCCGCATCGCGGTGGGCGAACTGCCGCCGGTGTTCGTCGCCTTCGCGCGCACCGGCATTGGCGCCCTGCTGTTGCTGCCGATCGCGATGATGCGCGGCGAGCTGCGCGCGGCGCTGCGGCACTGGCGCCCCCTGCTGCTGTTCACCCTGGTCGAAATCAGCGTGCCCTGGTGGCTGTTGGGCTACGCAGAGACGCGCATCAACAGCTCCACCGCCGGACTGCTGATCGCGCTGGTGCCGGTGATCACCGCCGGACTGATGGCTGCCAGCGGGCGCGAGACGCTGGACGGCCGCCGCGCGTTGGGCCTGGCGTTGGGTCTGGGCGGCGTGGCCGCGCTGGTCGGTCTGCATATCGACCTGTCGCACGGCTGGGCCGTGGCCGCGGCCTTGGCCACGGCGCTGGGTTACGCGCTGGGGCCGATCGTGATCAGCCGCTCGCTGTCCGCGGTGCCGCCGCTGGGCGTGATCGCCGCATCGCTGGCGCTGGCCACGCTGCTGTATGTGCCGTTCGCGCTTCCGCTGTGGCCGGCGCAGGTCGGCCTGCAGGCCGGCGCCGCGGTGCTCACCCTGGGTGTGGTCTGCACCGCGGTGGCGTTCCTGCTGTTCTTCGCCTTGATCGCCGAGGTCGGGCCCACGCGCGCCACGGTGATCACCTACGTCAATCCGGTGGTGGCGCTGCTGCTGGGCGTGACCTTGCTGGACGAGCCGCTGACCGCAGGCATGCTGGTCGGTTTCGCGCTGGTGCTGCTGGGTTCGTTCCTGGCCACCTCGCGTGGCGGGTCCGCGCACGGCACCGCGCCGGCGCGAGAGCGCGCCTGACCCGTCGCCATCTGACCTGTAGGAGCTGCGCAAGCTGCGACCGAGAATCCGCAACTACGTCGCAGCCCTCACTCCCCTTGCTCCCCTGCTTCCACCTTTGCTTGTCTTCCCCCTTTGACAAAGGGGGATTGAGGGGATTTGCTTTTGCTGTTGTTGTTAGGAGCAACAGCAACAGCTTCCGTCCGCAAGCGGCCGGGTAACTTTCTTTTGATAAGCGTCAAAAGAAAGTAACCAAAGAAAAACGCTACGCCAGAGCTCCCGTGCGAGAGCGATGCGTGCGCGGGGATTTTTCGATAGGCCATCCCTGGCCTAGCGAAAAACGGCGCACATCCTGTGCGCCGCCCTCCGGGTCTTCTATTGGTACTGCGAGTTCGGTGCCCGAGCGGGGAGCAAGAGCATTCGCGCGTTGCGCTCACCCCCTCACCCTAGCCCTCTCCCGTAAACGGGAGAGGGACTGATCCGACGCCGCTGTTGTTTTAGCCCCTCTCCCGCTTGCGGGGTGAGGGGCAGCGCTTGCGAGCCACTGGCTCGCGCTGCACCGAACGCCCGACCGCTGTGCGGTCGGGCCGGGGTGCGGGTTGGGGTGAGGGCACGCGGAACCGCACTCTCGCGCCGCAGCGAACGCCCAACCGCCGTCCAGTCAGGCAGCCCCGACCGCATTACCAGCTACACGGCCCCTGCCTGCCATTCGGGCAAGTCGTGGTCGCGTCGGTCTTGGCGGTATGCCCGTAGCGCAGCCCGCTCACATCCGCGCCGGTCAGATTGGCGCCGCGCAAATCCGTGCCGTACACCAAGGTGTTGATCAGCTTCGCGTTGACCAGCACCGCACGGCGGTAGTCCGACATCTGGATGTCCGCTCCGCTCAGGTCGGCGCCGGTCATCTGCGCCTCGACGAAGGTGCCCATCAGCCGGTCCGCGCGCAGGTCGGCGCCCTCCAGCTTGGCACGCGTGTAGTCGCCGACCACGTCGGCGCCCTGCATATTGGCCCGGTTGAGGCTGCCGTCCACCGCGTTGAAGCGGTGCAGCGAGGCATGGCGCAGATCCGCGCCCTCCAGCGTCACGCGCGGCGCGTTCTTGCCATCCAGCGTGGCCCCGCGCAGGTCGCAGTTCGGGCATTCGTTGCTGTCGTACAGGATCTGCCGGTTGCGCGCGATGTGCGCCGACACATAGTCCGCGCACGGCCCCTTGTTGCCCGCCGGACAGGTGGTGGCGGCATCGGACTTGGCGCACAAGCGGAAGCCTTTGCCGGCGCAGGTGGCGCCGGTGAAGTCCGCGTTGAGCAGGTCGGCGCCGCTGAAGTCGATCTGATCCATCGGTGCGCGTCGCTGCGCCTGCAGCCCGGTGAACTTCACTCCCGCCGCCTTGGCGCCGACGAAGCTGCCCATCTCCATTCGCACCCCGCTGAAATCGGCCCCGCGCAGGTCGCTGCGCGCGAAATCCAGGCGAACCAGCGACGACCCGCGCCAATCGGTCTCCAGCAGCTGCGCACCGGCGAACTTGTTGCCGGTCAGCTGGCTGTCCTTGAAGCGTGCCGCGCTCAGATCGAAGCCGCTGAAGTCCGCATCCAGTTGCGCCCGGCTCAGGTCCACGCCGCGCACCTGCGCGCCGTTCCAGCGCGCCGAGCGCAGATTCGCACCGCTCAGGTCGGCGCCGTTCAAGTCCACGCCCGTCAGCACCGCCGCCTGCAGGTTGACGCCGCGCAGTTTCGCCCCGGTCAGGCGCGACCGGCTCAAGTCGTAGCCGCTGAGGTCGTGACCCTCGGCCAGTTCCGCCTGGCTCAGATCGCAAGCCGGACAAGAACGCGGGTGGTTGAGGCGGTACATCGCCTCCGGGTCCGCCGCCCGCGCCGGCCCGGCCGCGGCCAGCCCCACTGCACAAACAATCCCCCAGACCCATCCCTTCATGGCACGCCCCCTGTGGCCGAAAGGCGGACAGTAGCCCAGGCAGTGGCCACTGTCGCGACCGTCCGGCCGATCCGCCCCACCGCTCGGGATGGCGTGCTGGTCAGGCGTCCCGAACCTCATCCGGCCGCCGCACGCACCGCAGCGCCCAGGCGGCACGGAACTCGAGCAAAGCCGGTGCCACGCACAAGACCAAGGCCGGCGCGATCGCCGCGATCCAGGCTGCCGGCCCCAGCGCCGGTGCACGCCGATGCCAGCCACTGAGCGAAGTGTCGGCGTAGACGAACACCGCGATCGCCAAACCAGCGATCGGCGCCATGTCCAGCACGCTGTGCACATGCTGCTCGATCGGCCGCAGATCCCGCCGCCCGTAGGCGCTGCGCGTGTCCAGGTAACCGACCACCGCATGCGCCAACACCAGCATGGTCAATACCACCAGCACGCTGCGCGTGAGTACCAGGGCCATGGCCAAGCTGATCCCTACGCCCATCAGGCCCAGCTGCAGCAAATGCAGAGACGACTCGCGCAAGCCCGAAGTGCGGGGCAGATCGGTGCGCCGATGGCAGATGAAGTCGGCCAGGCCCGCCAGCAGCCAGATCAGATAGCCCGTGTAAAGTGCGGCGTTCATCGTTCCCGCCCGAGTGCGCGCGCACCCATCGGTGCCGGCGGATGCGTGGCGATCCCCTTCTTCCGGAGCTTGGGGCTGGGCAGCGTACCGGTGCTCACAGGCTCGCCTCCTTTCGGCGGCGCGGTCGGGCCGCACGGTTGCGATACAGGCGCGCATGCACTGGCCGCAGGGCGCGAACGCGGATGCGCAGCCGGACCATGGGCGAAGCGGCGTTAGTTCCGCGTCGTCATTCGGGAAAGCCTGCCCTCACATCGGTCCACGGCCTGCCCTTCGCGGCCGAACCGGCGTGGCGATGAGATGGCTGCGCGCAGGAACATGCCGCGCCATGAAGTACAAAGACGGCACCGACATCGCGCCGGGCGACATTCTCAGCATCGATGGCGTCTACCGAGGCAAGGTCATCGCATCGATGGACACCGGGCGCTATTTGCCCGGCGAAGAGTCATGGTCCTATCTGCTGCACAGCATCATGGTCGACACCGACTTCGCTGGCCTGGTGTATTACACGCACGACGCGTGCGACGAGTTGGAGCTGTTGCGACGTCCCTGAGCGATAGGGAAGGTAGTGCAACGCTGCAGCCGCTAGCGCTCAATCGGAGATCCACCCCTGGGCATAGGGCCCGCCGCAGCGCTGGACCACCTCCGGATACGCGCGAGCGACGAACTGCTCGGGCAGTTCGCCGCCGCCGATATGGATTTTGGCACCGAACCGCACGACGCCGCCGGCATGGGACTCGCGCAGGAACAGGCCGCGTGCGTCTCGGCCGATCGTGGTGCCTGGGGTCCACAGCATCGTCGTGCGCCGCCGGCCGCCGTCCAGCTTCACGCAGCCACGCTCCACCAGCAGCCGACCGACGTACCCGGCGGTCAGCGCTATGCCAACGGTGCCCGGCGGAGGCGGCGCTTCCCTCGGCAGGTAAGGCAAGGGCGTCTGGTGCTCGGCGGTACCGGCACATGCGGCCAACAGCAGGCCTATCGATACCATAACGGCCGGTTTCATCCCGGAGTCTCCTGCCTCTGTCCATGAGGAGCGGCTACCACGCGGGGAGCCACGGCGCTCTCGGATTGTTGGACGCGGACTCACCGCTCGGCAAGGGCCGGGGGGCCGATTCCTACGGGCATGCGCCGAATCGTTAGCGCGCTTGACCTATGCTTGCTCTAACGAATGTCTGCCCCCTACCGGATGCGCCATGCGAGCCCTTTTGCTACCGCTGTTGCTGATGCCCCTGCAGGCCGCTGCCGCCGAGTCCACACCGCAAGCCGCGGTCGCCGCCCTATGGCGCGCGTCTTCCAACGCTCCCGGCGGCAGTGCCGACAGCGCCACGTTGCGGCGTCTGTTCCATCCGGAAGCCGTGGTCTTCGGCGGCCGCTACAAAGATGGGCAGCCCGCGTTGAAGCGCAGCTCCGGCGAAGCCTTCCTTAAGAATTTCGAGCAGCCCAGCGACAAGGGTTTCTACGAGTGCGAAGTGGTGCGCACCGTGCACACCTACGACCGCTTCGCGACGGCCTACAGCGTGGTGGAGTCGCGCGCCGATCCGACCGCGGCCAAGCCGGACTTCGTCGGCGTCAACAGCGTGCAGCTGTACCGCGAGGGCGATCAGTGGCGTGTGCTGTCGCTGTACTACCATGTCGAGAAGCCGGGCCTGGCCATCGACCTGGGTGGCGGGCAGCCGGGGAAATGCCTGGAATGACGCGAGCCCCGGTCTAGTTCGGGCGCAGGCCCTTCAACACGGCGTTGGCCGCCTCGATCTCGGCCTCGCTCGCGTCTTCGGAGGTAATGACGACGAGGTTGGCGAACCAGGTGGGCGTGGAGTACACGCAGCTGGTGTAGCCCCGCGATTCTTCGCTGTCGTCCTGGCCGACCAGATGGTGGTCGCAGGTCCAGTCCTCCGGCACCGCCAACTCGCGTGCAGGCAGGTCGGCACCCGCGGGCGCAACGCGGGCGAACTGGGTGTTCAAGCCCTTGCTCAGCTGCGCCGATACCACCGCCTGCTGGCGCAGCGGACGGAAGCTCTGGAATTCGGTCACGCCTATGGCCACACCCAGTTCGCGGCGCATGATCATGATCTGCATCGAATCCGCAGCGCCGGCGCCCTTGAATTCCGCGGACCATTGGGCCGGATCGAACGGCAGGGCGACGTGGCGCAAGGGCGCGGTAGGCGTAAATCCATCGCTGGAGCCGCAAGCAGCCAGTGCAAGTACGGCTAGCGATAGCAGTGCGCGCGTCATCGTGTAGCCGCCCTCAGTAGTAGACCGTCTGCACCCGATACTCGACCACCGCCGGATGGCCGTTCTCGATCTTGCGCCCCAGCAGGCCGGTCACGCAGGAATTCACCGGCGTTGTGGCCGGCACCGGCACACCGGACGCTCCGGTCAGGCGAACGTCGCAGGAAACATAGGGCGACACGCGCAGGTCCACGCTGTACTTCTCGCCGGCGTTGGGGGTGAAGGTCCAGGTGTAGGTGCATTCGCGGTTCTGGCCGAAGTTGGCCTCGATGTACCAGAACGCCAGGGTGACCGGGCGGTCCGCGGGCAGGCGGATCGGCGCCATGGGCTGCTTGAGGCGCTTGCGCGCGACCAGCACGCCCTTTTCCTTCGCCTCGCAGGCGGCGTCCTCGTATTTCCATACATGCCAGTGCTTGCCCAGACCGCCACCGGTGGACTGCGACTGCAGGTCGAAGGCCAGTTCCGCCGAGGGTGCATCGCCCTTGACCAGGGCCTGCGGCGACAGGCAGCCGGTCAGCAGCAAGAAGGCGACGCAGGTCGCCACCCGGGCCGCCACGGAGGTGGCGGCGATAACGCTGGTCATGAGATCCCCTGATTCGGACGCGATGCGTTCGGACGCGATACGCGGCGCCTTCCCCAGGCGCCGCCAAGCCGGCTGAGCTTATGCAAGCC
Organism: Lysobacter silvisoli; assembly: GCF_003382365.1. Classification (NCBI taxonomy): domain Bacteria; kingdom Pseudomonadati; phylum Pseudomonadota; class Gammaproteobacteria; order Lysobacterales; family Lysobacteraceae; genus Lysobacter; species Lysobacter silvisoli. The sequence goes on from NZ_QTSU01000004.1 coordinate 65,216, forward strand.
GGCTGCCGCCCACAATGGGCGCAGGCATCGGCGCGCCGGGACGGTGGACCGGCGCGCAATCGCTAGGCCAGCGTGCGCACCCGCGGCTCGCGCGCCCATTGCCGCCCCTTCGCCGCCGCCACGAATGCGCGCGCATCGCCCGCGTCCAGCACGGCGGGATCGGGTTCCACACCGCCGGCCGCGAGCACGCGGCGGCCGCCGGCATCGACGGCGATCGCCTTCAGGTGCGCATAGGCGTCGCGCACGAAGTCGACCGCGGCGCCCTCCTTGGCCAGACGTTGGCCGGCACTGTCGCTCAGCACCAGCGCGACGGCGTCGAACACCAGCGAGGGCGTGCCGGCCAACTGGCCGTCGGCCGGCAAGGTCTTGCCGTCGCTGAGTTTGGCGCCGCCGATGCGCGGGGCGACGATCTTGACCTGGGCGCCGGCCGCTTCGACGGCCTTGCGCAGCGCGCGCACGCTGGTCGCGTCCGAGCCGTCGTCGACCAGCAATCCCACGCAGCGCCCCTGCAGCGTGGGCTTCATGCGGTCGATGATGCGCAATGCCGGCGACAGGGGCAGATCCTGGACAGGCGCGGCGGCGCGCGGGGCGGGCGGCAGCTTCGGCAGCCCCAGGCCGTCGGCCACGCGGCGCGCCAGCGCCGGATCGATGTGGCGCAGATGGCCGACCACGGCCTCGCGCACGTGCGGGGTGCCTACCTTGGACAGTTCGAACACCAGCGCCGAGGCCAGATGCGCCTGCTCGTGCTCGCTCTGGCTGCGGTAGAACAGACGCGCCTGGCTGTAGTGATCGGCGAAGCTCTGCGGACGTACGCGTCCCTTGACCCCATCGTCCGCCGGCACCGCGGCACTGCGGAAACCGCCGGGCGTTTCGCGCGGGGACTGCGGGTCCAGCGAGCTGGGCTCGTAATTCACCCGGCCTCGCGGCCGCAGCATCTGCATGCGTGCATCGCGTTGCAGGTTGGCGAACGGGCACTTGGGCGCGTTGATCGGCAATTGATGGAAATTGGGCGAGCCCAGCCGCGACAGCTGGGTATCCAGATAGGAGAACAAGCGCCCCTGCAGCAGCGGATCGTTGGAAAAATCGATGCCGGGCACCACGTGGGAGGGGCAGAACGCCACCTGCTCCGTCTCGGCGAAGAAGTTGTCGGGCCAGCGGTCCAGCACCAGGCGGCCGACGGTCGTCAACGGGACCAATTCCTCGGGGATCAGCTTGGTCGCGTCCAGGTGATCGAAGGGCAAGGCGTCGGCCTGCTCCTGGGTGAACAATTGCACCGCCAGCCCCCATTCCGGGTAATCCCCGCTGCTGATGGCTTCGAACAGATCGCGGCGGTGGAAATCCGGATCGGCGCCGGCCAGCTTCACCGCCTCGTCCCACAAGGTGGACTGCAGGCCCAGCTTGGGCCGCCAATGGAACTTGACGAAGGTGGAGCGGCCCTTGGCGTCCAGCAGGCGGAAGCTGTGCACGCCGAAGCCCTCGATCATCCGCAGCGAACGCGGCAGGGTGCGGTCGGACATCACCCACATGATCATGTGCATGGTTTCGGGCGTCAGCGACACGAAGTCCCAGAAGGTGTCGTGCGCGCTGGCCACCTGCGGGAAGCCGCGGTCCGGCTCCATCTTCACCGAATGCACCACGTCGGGAAACTTCATCGCGTCCTGGATGAAGAACACCGGAATGTTGTTGCCCACCAGGTCCCAGTTGCCTTCCTGGGTATAGAACTTCACGGCGAAGCCGCGCACGTCGCGCGGAGTGTCGATCGACCCCGCGCCGCCGGCCACGGTGGAAAAGCGGCAAAAGGCCGGCGTGCGCTGACCCACTTCGGTCAGGATGCGCGCGGTGGTGTAGCGCGCCAGCGACCGGGTCAGCTCGAAGTAGCCATGCGCGCCGGAACCGCGTGCATGCACGATGCGCTCGGGTATGCGCTCATGGTCGAAATGGGTGATTTTTTCGCGCAGGGCGAAGTCTTCCAGCAAGCCGGGACCGCGCTCGGTGGCGCGCAGCGAGTTCTGGTTGTCCGACAGGGGCAAGCCCTGATTGGTGGTCAGCGGCGGGTGCTTGCCGCCGGCGGTCTGATGCAACTCGCCGCCGTGGCCGGCACTCGCATCGCCGCCGTCGCGGCGCGTGACGACCTTGGACTTGGCAGCTTTTTTGGTAGCCATGGTGGGCTCCGGTGCGGGTGAACCAATGCGGCCGTCTGCCGCGATCCGGACCATGCTGCGCAGCGCGCAGTGAGCATCGCGTAGTGTAAGCAGCCTGCGTTCACCCTACCGTTACAACTGCGACTTCAGCGGCCGCACGAATTTCTCGAACAGGCGCTCGCTCCAGGGCCGCTGCTGCCAGTCTTCCAGGGTGTAGCGGCGCGCGGCGCGCAGGTCCGACTCGAACACCGCGGTCATGGCATCGGCGAAGCCGCGGTCGTAGACGTTGAGGCTGGCCTCATCGTTCAGGCGAAACGAACGGATGTCGAAATTGGTGGACCCCACCGAGGTCAGTTCGCGGTCCACGATCAGCATCTTGATGTGCATCATCGTGGGCTGGTATTCGTGGATCTCGATGCCGGACTGGAGCAAGGTCTTCCACTGCGCCTTCGACGCCAGGCGCACGGTGTCGGAGTCGGTGTGCTCGCCGGGCACCAGGATGCGGATGCGCACGCCGCGGCGGCGCGCGTCCAGCAGCGCGCGCATGACCAGGTCGTCGGGCACGAAATAGGCCGCCGCCAGGTCGATGGACTGGCGCGACGCCGCGATCGCCATGAGCACCATCAGATGCATGCTGTCGCTGCCGCCGGCCGGCGAGCTGATGAACAGCTGCGCATCCATGTCGCCCGCGCGGCCCAAGGCCGGATAGAACTCGGGCCCGTGCAGGACCACGCCGGTGGACTTGACCCAGTTGTCGTTGAAGCCGGCCTGCATCTGCGCCACCGCCGGGCCTTCGATGCGGAAGTGCGATTCGCGCCAGTGCTTGGGGTCCTGGGCATGGCCGCGCCATTGGTCGGCGATGCCCACGCCGCCGGTGAAGCCGACCGTGCCGTCCACTACCAGCAGCTTGCGATGCGTACGGTTGTTGACGCGGTCCAGGTTGTACCAGGCCAGCGGCCGATACTGGCGTATGCGCACGCCGGCGCGCTCCATCTCCTCGATCTGGTCCTCGTCCATCTTGGCGCTGCCCAGCCAGTCCACGGTCAGGTAGACCTGCACGCCGGCGCGCGCACGCTCGGACAGGGCGCGGCTGAACTCGCGACCGGTTTCGCCCGACCAGTAGATATAGGTTTCGAAGGTGATGGTGCGGCGCGCGGACCGGATCGCCTGCAGCATGGCCGGAAAGATTTCCTCGCCGTTCTGAAGCGCCGTGACCCGGTTGCCCGGCAACACCGCCGGCCCCAGCAGCGTGCCCATCTCGCGGCGGAACTGCGCCGAGGCGATCGGATAGCGATGCGGCGGCGCATGTGCCAGCTGCTTCTCCGGCCCGCCCAGGTTGAGCGCGATCAGGCTGAAGGCGGCGGTCAGCAGCACCGCGCCCAACACGGTCCAGATCGCGCGGCGGCGGGTCCATCGTGCCGGCATGGCGGCCCTCCCGACAGGAATCCGCCTACTGTGCGCATGGCGCTACAGCGCGGCGTGAAGGCGCGCAGGCCCTAGTCGGCCACCGCGCCCAGCACTGCCCGCGCGCGCTTGCGCAGGCGCGGCCGGCGACCGTAAGTTGCCCAGCGCCACAGCCACTCCATCGGCCCGTAGTGGAAGCGCGCCAGCCAGGCATGGCTCCACCACAGCTGCAGGCACAGCACCGTGGCCGCGACGATCAGCACCGCCGCCATGCCGTAGTCGGGGCCTATGCCAGCGCCGATGCCGTAGAACACGCCGATGCCGATCAGGGTCTGGGCCAGATAATTGCTCAAGGCCATGCGGCCCAACGGCGCCAGCACGCGCAGGCGCCGCGCCCAGGCCGGGCGGCAGAACAGCAGAGCGAAGCCGGCGGCATAGGCGATGCCCAGCGCCAAGGGACCGATGCGGACCAGCATGCGCATGAGGGTGCGCGCCGGGTCGGCTTCCAACAGCGGCCAAGCCGCGCGTAGCGGTGCCTGCACGCTGCCTAGCACGGTCGCGGCGACACCGATCAGCAGCGTGCCGATGAAGATCTTGCGCAGCAGTGCGCGGTGTTGCTCCGGCGCCGCCAGTAAACCTTTGCGGCCGGCCCAATAGCCCAGCAGGAAGCGTCCGAGCACGAAGCAGATCAGACCCCAGTTGGTCACGCGCATCCAGGTGGACAGGGTGACGTTGCCGTCCAGCGCCACGCCGACCTGCGGCGAGGAAAACGCCACCAGCGCGCGCGAGTACATCTCCGGCTGGCTCGGGAACTGCGCGATCAGCGGCTTCATGTAGGGCGAAATCAGCGGCGGCAGCAGGGTGATCGCCACGCCCAGCACCAGCAGGCTGCGGTCGGACAGGTTGCGCAGCGGCAGCATCAGCAGGCCGACCAGCGCGTAAAGGAACAGGATGTCGCCCCACCACACTAGCCAGGCGTGCACCGCACCTATGGCCATCAGCACCAGCAGGCGCCGCACGTAGCGGGCCAGCCCGTCCTCGCCGCGCGCGCCGGCGCGCTGCAACTGCAGCGAGAAGCCCAGGCCGAACAGCAGCGAGAAGATGGTGATGAACTTGATGCTGACCAGCCAGTCCACCACGGTGATCGCCAGGGTGTCGAAGGCGGCGCTGGGCAGGGCCCGCTGCGAGGCCTCGTCCAGGAAATCGTACAGGCTCAGCGACAGCAGGTTGACCAGGCAGACGCCGATCAGGGCGAATCCGCGCAGGGCGTCGATGGCGTCGTGGCGGTGTTGGGTGGGGCCCGTTGCGGATTCGGTCATCGGCAGTAGAGAGTTCTCAGCTAGCGAAACTTCAATCGCCGGCATCAGGATCGGGGCGATCTCGACGCTTGCGCATACGCAGGAGCAGATGAGCGCCGACCGCGCTGATCCCCAGCCCCATGATCATGAACTGCCACCAGGGCAGGAGAACCAGTTGGAAGTAATGCGCAGTGCGGCCGGTCTGCCAGGCCGGGCCTACTTGGATAGGCGCAGCGCCCAACACGGTCGGGGCGAACATGAGCGCTATACCGAATAGCAGCAGCATGGCGCCTACCCTGCCTGTCCAACGATGGGCCATCGAATCTCCGTTGCCAACGGATTGGCGCTGAGGAGCGCAGTCTACCCGCGCTAGGCGTTGCGCGGTCCCCACCAGCCGCGCAGCTTCGCGCCCAGGCCGCGGCGGCAGCAGGGTTCGGCCGTGCGCAGCAGGCGTTCGCTCAGGCCGGGCTCGCCAGGCCGCAATTGCAGCCATTCGATCGGCTGCCCTTGCGCATCTGCGATGGTCAGCGGCGGTGCTCGGCGGCCGGTGCGCGGCCGTCAATCGCAAGGCCGGCGCCTTGCGCCGAACCGGTTCGGCCGCCTCGGCATCCGGCTAACGCAGCAGCCTGAGCAGCAACGCCAAGGCCACGAACCCCAGCACCACCACCGCGCCGACGATGGTGACCCACTTCGCGAACAGCCGGCCATCGTCGACCGGCCGCATGGATTCGAACGCGCTGACATCCACCGACAGCGCAGGCACGTGCTCGGGGTCGCGCAGCAAGCGCAGCGCGTCCTCGACCTGTTCGTCCAAGTAGACGAACAGCACCCATTGCTCGCCCAGGCGCTGGCCTTCGATCTGCATCGCATGCGTGGGCACGCCCTTGCGGCGCAGGCGCGACTGCATCTGCGCCAAGGTGTCGGCGTGGTGAAAACGGGCGATGAACCGCATGGCATTCCCCTCTATCGCGGCGCAGTGTGCCCGAACGCGGCGCTCGGCGGCCGACGGCGCAGGCCCGGATTGGCTGCGCAGCCGCGCGTCGATGCGCGCCATTGGCATATTCTGTCGGCATTGCCAGCCGCCGGGGCAGCCCATGCCAGTCAAGCTCGACGAAATCGACCGCCGCATCCTCCGCGCCCTGCAGCGCGATGGCCGTCTGCAGAACAACGAACTGGCCCAGGAGATCGGCCTGTCGCCCTCGCCCTGCCTGCGCCGGGTGCGGCTGCTGGAGGAGGCCGGGGTGATCGAGCGCTATGTGGCGGTGGTGGACGCGGCCAAGGTCGGCATCGGCACCACCTTGTTCACCCGGGTCTGGCTGACCGCGCAGGACGCCGACACCATCGAGCGCTTCATCGCGGCGATGAAGCGGCTGCCGCAGGTGATGGAGTGCTACATCATGCTCGGCGACTGCGACGCGCTGCTGCGCGTGGCGGTGGAGGACCTGGCCGATTACCGCCGCTTCCAGACCCGGCATCTGACCCGCGACAACGGCATCCAGAACGTCAAGACCGACCTGCCCAGCGAGGTGGTCAAGCAGAGTTTCGCGCTGCCGGTGTAAGCGTGCGGTCGCCGGCCGCATCCGCGTCGTGGCCGCTCGCCGCCGCGGTTTCCCGGCAGCGTTCGGCCAGGAACTCGCGCAAGCGCTGCACCGCCGGGCTGAGCAGACGCCGGTCCGGGCTGACCAGGTGCAAGGGTGTGGCTTCGCCGCGCCAGCCCTCGCATAACGGCAGCAGTCGTCCGGCCGCTAGGTCGTCGGCGACGTCCAGCCAGGATTTGTAGGCGATGCCCAAGCCCGCCAGCGCCCAGCGGTGCACGGCCTCGCCATCGTCGCTGATGCGGTCGCCACGCACTTCCACGGCATGCGGCTTGCCATCGGGCGAGGTGAAACGCCACAGCGTATGCAGCTCGTCGGAGAGCATGAAGCGCAAGCAGTTGTGTTCGCCTAGCCGCAGAGGCGTGTCTGGCGCGCCGTGGCGGTCCAGGTAGTCCGGCGCGGCGCACAGCACCCGGCGGTTGCCCGGCAGCAGCGGCAGCGCGATCAGCGACGAGTCCGGCGGCACGCCGTAACGCAGCGCCACGTCCACCGGCTGGCGGTAGATGTCGGCCACGCGATCGGACAACTGCAACCGCAACTGCAGCCGCGGATGCGAGCGCTGGAAGGTTTCCAGCCAGCGCAACAAGGCATGGCGGCCGAAGTCCGACGGCGCGGAGATGCGCAGTTCGCCGCGCAACTCGCCGCCGTCGCCGCGTAAGGACTGCGCGCCTTCGTCCAGGCTGCGTAGCGCCTCGCGCGCATGGGCGAGGAAGCGCTCGCCTTCGGCGGTCAGGCGCAGGCTGCGGGTCGAGCGCACGAACAACTGCGCGTCCAGTTCGGCCTCCAAGCGCTTGAGCGCGGCGCTGGCCACGGCCGGGCTTTGGTCGAGCTGGCGCGCGGCGGCGGACAGGCTGCCCAGTTCGGCAGTGCGGACGAACACGCGTAAGTCGGCCAGCGCCTTCATTTTCAAACCAGGATTGAAACTGAAACCCTTTATGGCGTCTTTTTCATCTACAGGCAAGAACCGAACCTGTGCCCTGTCTCCACTCCTCGCACAGGCTTCGAATGAAACGTTCGCTCACCACGTCCCTGACCGCCGCGTTGCTGCTGATCGGCCAGCTCCCGGCCCAGGCCGCCGATACGCCCGCACGCAGCGGCGCCGAATTGGAAACCGTGCTGGCCTCCGACCTACGCCCCGGCAACGTGGCCGCCTCGCCCGACGGCCGCGTGTTCATCACCTACCACGCGCTGGGCGATGCGCCCCTGCAGTTGGCCGAGATCAAGGACGGGCGCGCCGTGCCGTATCCAGACCTGAGCCTGCAGAAGAACGGCACCGCACCTTCGGATGCGACCATCGATTCGCCGCTGGGCATCCAGGTCGACCGCCGCCAGCGGTTGTGGGTGATCGACATGGGTCTGAACCTGGGCAAGACCCGGCTGTGGTCGTTCGACCTGCGCAAGAACCGGGCGCTGCCGGTGATCGAACTGCCCGCCGACGTCGCACCCAAAGGCAGCTTCGTCCAGGACTTCGCAGTCGACGAGCGCCGCGGCTGGGTCTATCTGGCCGACATCGCCAACCCGGGCCTGATCGCGCTGGAGCTGAGCACCGGCAAGGCGCGGCGCTACGGCGGTCATCCGTCGCTGCAGAGCGAGAACATCGACATGGTCATCGACGGCAAGACCGTCGCCTTCGGCGGCAAGCCGGCGCGCGTGGGCGTGAACCCGCTGACCCTGTCCGACGACCGCGAGACCCTGTACTTCGGCGCCATGAACGGCACGCGCTGGTACCGCCTGCCGACGCGGCTGCTGCGCGAAGGCCGTAGCGACGCGGACATCGCCGCGGCCATCGAAGTCGCCGGACCCAAGCCGATCAGCGACGGCGTGGCCACCGACCGCAAGGGCCGCCACTACTACACCGACCTGCAGCGCCACGCCGTCAGCCGGCTCTCGCGCGACGGCCAGGTGCGCGATCTGGTGCGCGACCCGCGCCTGAACTGGCCCGACAACCTCAGCCTGGGCCCGGACGGCTGGGTCTACGTGGTCGCCAACCAGTTGCAACTCACGCCGGCGTTCACCGGCGCGCAAGACCAAGGCCGTCCGCCCTATTACGTCTATCGCTTCAAGGCGCCTTGAGCGCAGCCGCGCACCGCTCCGAGGCCGCAAAGGCCGGCTCCATGCCGGTCCTTGCGGCCGAATCGCAAGGCCATGGCCGCTGCAGCTTTCGCCGTCGCCGCATCGGACGCGCAGCCGCGACCGCCGTCACGGCTTATGCCGATTGGTCATGAAAGTTTTTGATGAAACTGTTGACAAGCCGCGAACCGGCATGTTTTTCTCAGGCCCATGACGCAGCGCAACAAGCACCCGCAGATGAAGACGCTCCAGGCCGCCACGGCCTCGAACGACGTCGCGCGCGTCGCGCTCCGACTCGCCCCGGCGATCGCCACGATTATTCTCGTCCTCGTACTTATTACCTCGCTTGCCAGCGCGGGAGTCGGGTTCGTGTAGCCACACCACACCACCCAAGGTCGACAGAACCTCGAACCCCGCGCCCGAAAAGGCGCGGGGTTTTTCGTTTTGCGGCCGCGAATTCCTCGTCAGACAGCCCCTTAGGAACGCAGCTCGTGAGAAGCAACGCCATCAAGTCAGGCCCGGCCCGAGCCCCCGCGCGCGCGATGCTGCGCGCCACCGGCCTGGACGACGCGGCCATCGCCCGGCCGCTGGTCGCCGTGGTCCACACCTGGTCCGACGTTTCGCCCTGCAACATCACCCTGCGCGATCTGGCCCAGCACGTGCGCCGCGGCGTGTCCGACAACGGCGGCACGCCGATCGAGTTCAACACCATCGCCGTCACCGACGGCATCGCCATGGGCAGCGACGGCATGCGCGCCTCGCTGGCCTCGCGCGAGACCATCGCCGATTCGATCGAACTGGCGGTGTCCGGCCATTGCCTGGACGCGATGGTGCTGCTGGTGGGCTGCGACAAGACCATCCCCGCCGCGGCGATGGCGGCCGCGCGGCTGGATATCCCTACCGTCGTCCTGTACGGCGGCACCATCATGCCGGGTCACTGCCCGTCCAAGCGCGGCAGCGGCGAGGACAAACCGCTGACGGTGCAGGACGTGTTCGAGGCCGTCGGCGCGCATTCGGCCGGCCGCATCGACGACGCCGAGCTGCACCGCATCGAGTCCCACGCCTGCCCCGGCGCCGGCGCCTGCGGCGGCCAGTTCACCGCCAACACCATGGCCATGGTGCTGACCTTCCTGGGCCTGTCGCCGCTGGGTTTGAACGACATCCCCGCGATCCACGCCGACAAGCCCGAGGCTGCGCACCACTGCGGCGAGCTGGTGATGCAGCAATTGCGCAAGGGCGGCCCCACGCCGCGCACGCTGCTGACCCTGCCGTCGCTGCGCAATGCCGCGCGTGCGGTGTCGGCCACCGCCGGATCGACCAACGCCGCGCTGCACCTGTTGGCGATCGCGCACGAGGCCGGCGTGGCCTTCGACCTGGAGGAATTCGAAGCCGCGGCCAGTACGCCGGTGATCGCCGACCTGAAACCGGGCGGGCGCTACACCGCCGCGGAAATGTTCGAGTTCGGCGGTGCGGCGCTGGTGGCGCGCGAACTGCGACAGGCCGGTCTGATCGAGGACATCCCCACGGTCACCGGCCTGTCCTTTTTCCACGAGCTGGATCAGGCCTGCATGGCCGACGGGCAGGACGTGGTTCGCCCGATCGCCGATCCGATCAAGCCGCGCGGCGGCTATTCCATCGTCTACGGCAACCTGGCGCCGGAGGGCTGCATCCTCAAGCTCGCCGGTCACGGTCGCGAGCATTTCTCCGGCCCGGCGCGCGTGTTCGATTCCGAAGAAGCGGCCTTCGCCGCGGTGCAGGCGCGGCAGATCCGTGCCGGCGACGTGGTCGCGATCCGCTTCGAAGGCCCCACCGGCGGCCCGGGCATGCGCGAAATGCTGGCCGTCACCGCCGCGCTGGTGGGCCAGGGCCTGGGCAACGACGTGGCCCTGATCACCGACGGCCGCTTCAGCGGCGCGACCCACGGCTTCATGGTCGGCCACATCGCGCCGGAAGCCGCGCACGGCGGTCCGATCGCGCGCCTGCGCGAAGGCGACATCGTCAGCATCGACGTGGCCACCCGCAGCCTGAGCGTGGCCGCCGACCTGGACGCGCGCGAACCGGCGCGGATCGAACCGCGCGTGACCACCGGCGTGCTGGCCAAGTACGCGCGCAGCGTCGGCTCGGCCTCGCGCGGCGCGGTCACCGCGCCCGGCCCCTTGCAAGCCCCCGCGCCCAAGCGCATCGCCGCGGCGCTGATCGAACCCGCAGTCCCCGAACCCGCCTGACCGCTAGCTCCTAACTCCCTACCAACCCCCTTCTACCCAGAGACCCGTCATGACCAGCACCGCTTCCCGCCCCAAGATCGCCATCGTCGGCTACGGCAGCCAGGGCCGCGCGCACGCGCTCAACCTGCGCGACTCCGGCTTCGACGTCACCGTAGGCCTGCGCCCCGGCGGTCCCACCGAACTCAAGGCCAAGGCCGACGGCTTCACCGTCCAGACCCCGGCCGAGGCGGTGGCCGCGGCCGATCTGGTCGCGGTGCTCACGCCGGACATGGTTCAGCCGCAGCTCTATCGCGAGGTCATCGAGCCCAACATCCGCGCCGGCGCCTGCCTGCTGTTCGCGCACGGCTTCAACGTGCACTACGGCCAGATCGCGCCGCGCGCGGATCTGGACTTGGTGCTGGTGGCGCCCAAGGGTCCGGGCGCGCTGGTGCGCCGCGAATACGAGATCGGCCGCGGCGTGCCCAGCGTCTATGCCGTACATCAGGACACCAGCGGCCGCGCCGAAGAGTTCGCGCTGACCTATTGCGCCGGCATCGGCGGCGCGCGCCAGAACGCGATCCGGACCACGTTCAAGGAAGAGACCGAGACCGACCTGTTCGGCGAGCAGGCCGTGCTCTGCGGCGGCGCGACCAAGCTGGTCCAGGCCGGCTGGGAAACCCTGGTCGAGGCCGGCTACCAGCCCGAGGTCGCCTATTACGAATGCCTGCACGAACTGAAGCTGATCGTGGACCTGTTCTACGAAGGCGGCGTGACCCGCATGCACGAGTTCATCAGCGAGACCGCGCAGTACGGCGCGCTGACCCGCGGCCCCTACGTGGTCGACGAGGACACCCGCGCGCAGATGCGCCGCGTGCTCAAGGAAATCCAGGACGGCACCTTCGCCCGCCAGTGGATCGCCGAGTACGCCGCCGGCAACGCCAATTACAAGGCGCTCAAGCAGGCCGACCTGGATCACCCGATCGAGGCGGTGGGCAAGAAGCTGCGCGCGAACATGAAGTGGCTGGATACGGCGCCCAAGGCGCAGCCGGCCGCACCCGCTCCCGCCGCCACCCGCGGCGAACGACAGGAAGAGGCTGCGTGATGAACGGTGCCCGCTGGCTGGCGCAAGCGCTGGCCGCAGAAGGCGTGGACACGCTGTTCGGTTATCCGGGCGGCACGATCATGCCTTTCTACGACGCCCTGCACGGGTCGGACCTCAAGCATGTGCTGGTCCGCCACGAGCAAGGCGCCGCTTTCGCTGCCAACGGCTATGCCCGTGCCAGCGGGCGAGTCGGCGTATGCGTGGCCACCTCCGGCCCCGGCGCATCCAACCTGGTCACCGGCATCGCCGACGCGATGCTGGACTCGGTGCCGATGGTCGCCATCACCGGCCAGGTCCCGACCGGGCTGATGGGCACCGATGCGTTCCAGGAACTGGACGTGTTCGGCATGACCCTGCCCATCGTCAAGCACAGCTTCCTGGCGCGCAGCGTGGACGAGCTGCCGCGCATGGTCGGCGAGGCCTTCCGCCTGGCGCGTTCGGGCCGGCCCGGCCCGGTGCTGATCGATCTGCCCAAGGACGTGCAGAACGCCGACGCCTCGCATCTGCCCGCGCACGCGCCGCTGCCGACCGACCCGGTGCCGGCCGCGCCCGACGCCTCCTACCACGAGGCCGCGGCACTGATCGCGCACGCACGCAAGCCGCTGGTCTACGGCGGCGGCGGCATCGCCCTGGGCGACGCCGTGGACGCGTTCCGCGCCTTCGTCGAAGGCAGCCAGATCCCGGCCGTGCTGACGCTGAAAGGCCTGGGCGCGCTGCCGGCCGATCACCTGTTGAACCTGGGCATGCTGGGCATGCACGGCAACCGCGCCGCCAACATGTCGGTGCAGGAATGCGATCTGCTGATCGTGGTCGGCGCGCGCTTCGACGACCGCGCCACCGGCAAGCTGGCCGAGTTCGCGCCGAACGCGCGCGTGGTCCATCTGGACCTGGACCCGGCCGAGATCGGCAAGCTGCGCGCGGTGGACGCGGCCGTGAACGGCGACCTGCGCCGCTCGCTGGACGCGCTGACCCCGGCCTGCACCGCGCAGACCCAGGCGCGCAACGGCGGCGCGCGCCGTACCTGGCGCGACATCTGCCTGCAGCGCAAGCGCGATTGCGCGCCGCGCTACGACGCGCCCGGCGAAACCGTGTACGCGCCGGCGCTGCTCAAGCGCCTGTCGGAACTGGCGCCCAAGGCGGTGGTCGCATGCGACGTGGGCCAACACCAGATGTGGGTGGCCCAGCACTGGCGCTTCGACGATCCGCGCAAGCACCTGACCAGCGGCGCGCTGGGCGCCATGGGTTTCGGCCTGCCGGCCGCGATCGGCGCGCAGCTGCAGGACCCGGCCGCGCAAGTGATCTGCGTCAGCGGCGACGGCTCGTTCCTGATGAACGTGCAGGAGCTGGCCACGGCCGCGCGCTACCGCCTGCCGGTGAAGATCGTGCTGCTCGACAACCAGGCCCTGGGCATGGTGCGGCAGTGGCAGGAGCTGTTCTTCGAGCGCCGCTATTCCGAGATCGATCTGTCCGACAACCCGGACTTCTGCGCGATCGCCGCGGCCTTCGGCGTGGCCGCGTTCCATGTCGAACGCGCCGACGCGGTCGAGGACGCGCTGGCCGCGATGCTGGCCTGCGAGGGCCCGGCGCTGCTGCACGTGGCCATCGACCAGCAGGCCAACGTCTGGCCGCTGGTGCCGCCCAACAGCAACAACGCGCAAATGCTGGACCCCGAAGCCGACGCCGCGGCGACCGCCGCCGCCCCCTCTCCCACCCCCGCCAACGACAAGGAGGATGCCCATGCGATACCAGCTTGAACTGACCCTGCGCCAGGCCGAGGGCGCGCTGGCTCGCGTACTGGGCGCCGCCGAACGGCGCGGTTTCCGTCCCCTGTCGGTGGACGGCGAAGCGCAACCCGATGGCGATCGCTGGCACCTGCGCATGACGGTGGAAGGCGAGCGCGCCGACAGCGCGCTGCAGAGCCAGCTGGCCAAGCTCTACGACTGTTTGGCGGTGGAGGTGTCCCCATGTACTTGAATGCCGAAACCCTGGAAGCGCCGCCGGCCGCGCAAGCCCGCGGCGCCGCCGACGCGGCCGCGCGTGCGGCGCGCGCGCCGCGCGAGCGCTATCCGCAACCGCGCGAGCAGCCGCTGATCTGGTTCGATGGCGAGTTCATCGCCGGCGACGCACCGGAAGCCCCGCTGACCACCCACGCCATGCATTACGGCACCGCCGTGTTCGAGGGCATCCGCAGCTATGCCACCGCCGACGGCGGCGCGGCGGTGTTCCGCCTGCGCGAACACATGGAGCGCATGCGCAAGGGTGCGGACATGTTCGGCATCGACTTCGACGTCGACCGCGCCAGCCGCGCCACCCTCGCCACGCTGCGCGCCAACGGCCATCGCGACGCCTACATCCGTCCGCTGACCTGGATGGGCACCGGCACGATCGGCCTGGACGTGGACCCGCTGAGCCAGCACCTGATGATCGCCACCCTGGCCAAAGTGGTGCACCTGGGCGGCGCGCGCACGCGTCTGACCGTGTCGCCGTGGAAGCGCAACCCGGCGACTTCGCTGCCCGCGCTGAAGCTGTCCGGCGCCTACGTCAATTCCATCCTGGCCAAGCGCGAAGCCAAGCAGCGCGGTTTCGACGAGGCGCTGTTCACCGACGACAAGGGGTACGTGGTCGAGTGCACCGGCGCCAATGTGTTCATGGTCAAGAACGGCGTGGTCACCTCGGTCGACCATCGCGACGCGCTGCCGGGCATCACCCGCGACACCATGATCGCGCTGTCCGGCGCCAGTTCGCGCGAGGTCACCCTGCACGAGCTGCTGGACGCCGACGAGGTCTTCGTCTGCGGCACCGCCGCCGAGGCCACCGCGATCGCGGTGCTGGACCGCCGCGAGTTCGGCGACAACCCGGTCACCCGCGAGCTGTCGGCGCTGTACGCGCGCGTGGTCCGCGGCGAGGAGCCGGGCTACGCGCACTGGCTGACGGCGGTCTAGGCATGGATGGCGACGTAGCCCGCGCCGCGCACGTGAGCGCCGCCGACCTGCTGGCGGCGCAGGCGCGGCTGCGTCGTTACCTGCCGCCCACGCCGCTGCACCACGCCGAACGTTTCGGCTGCTGGCTGAAGCTGGAGAACCTGCAGCGCACCGGTTCCTACAAGGTGCGCGGCGCGTTGAATGCGCTGCTGGCCGGGCGCGAGCGCGGCGACCACCGCCCGGTGATCGCCGCCTCCGCCGGCAACCATGCGCAGGGCCTGGCCTGGGCCGCCTACCGCCTGGGCGTCAACGCGATCACGGTGATGCCGCGCGGCGCGCCGCAGACCAAGATCGCCGGCGTCGCCCATTGGGGCGCGACCGTGCGCCTGCACGGCGACAGTTACGACGAAGCCAAGGCTTTCGCCTGCGAGCTGGCGCAGCAGCACGACTACCGCTTGCTGTCGGCCTTCGACGATGCCGACGTGATCGCCGGCCAGGGCACCGTCGGCCTGGAGCTGGCCACGTTCGCGCCGGACGTGGTGGTGGTGCCGATCGGCGGCGGCGGCCTGGCCGCCGGCGTGGCCCTGGCGCTGAAATCCGAACTGCTGACGGGCACGCCTGCGTCGCGGCGCGTGCGCGTAATCGGCGCCCAGGTCGAAGGCGTGGACTCGATGGCGCGCGCGCTGCGCGGCGACCGCCGCGCGATCGAGCCGGCCGCGACCCTGGCCGACGGCGTGCGGGTCAAGGACCCCGGCCGCCTGACCCAGCGCGTGCTGGAAAAGTTGCTGGACGACGTGGTGATCGTGCGCGAGGCCGAACTGCGCGAAACCCTGGTGCGGCTGGCCTTGGAAGAACACGTGATCGCCGAGGGCGCCGGCGCGCTGGCGCTGGCCGCCGGCCGGCGCATCGCCGCCAAGCGCAAGTGCGCGGTGGTGTCGGGCGGCAATGTGGATGCCGGCGTATTGGCGCAGCTGCTGTCGGACGTGCGCCCGCGCGCGCCGCGCCGTCCGCGCCGCCGCAGCCGCGAGGCGCCCGCACGCGCGGCCGCCGGCGAGGGCGACATCTACCGGCTGGCCCGACTTAGTCGCGGGCCGGCGTCCGACCCGCGCCCGGCCCATCGCCTTGCCGCCACTCACCCGCATTCCGATCTGACCGAGGACTTACCCGCATGAACCCGCCCGCACCGGACGTACCGGACGTAGCCGCCGAAGCACGAACGCCGACCCACCACGTCGCGATTTTCGACACCAGCCTGCGCGACGGCGAACAGTCGCCAGGCTGCAGCATGACCGCCAGCCAGAAGCTGCGCTTCGCCCACGCCCTGGCCGAACTGGGCGTGGACACCATCGAGGCTGGTTTTCCGGCCAGTTCCGGCGCCGAAATCGACGCGACCCGCGCGATCGCCCGTGAAGTGCGCGGCTCCACCCTGGCCGCGCTGGCGCGCTGCCACAGCGGCGACATCGAAGCCTGCGCGCAAGCGCTGGACGGCGCCGCGCGGCCGCGCATCCATGTGTTCATCTCCACCAGCCCGCTGCATCGCGAACACAAGCTGGGCCTGAGCCGCGAGCAGGTGCTGGAGCGCGCGGTCATGGGCGTGGAACTGGCGCGCCGCTACGTCGACGACGTCGAGTTCTCGGCCGAGGACGCGCTGCGCACCGAACCCGAATTCCTGGCCCAGGTCTGCAGCGCCGCACTGGCCGCCGGCGCGCGCACCCTGAACATTCCCGACACCGTCGGCTACACCACGCCCAGCGAGATCCGCGCGCTGTTCGAGTACCTGCGCGGCCACGTGGTCGGTGCCGAGCGCGCGATCTTCAGCGCGCACTGCCACAACGACCTGGGCCTGGCCGTGGCCAACAGCCTGGCGGCGATCGAGGGCGGTGCGCGCCAGGTCGAGTGCACCATCAACGGCATCGGCGAACGCGCCGGCAACTGCGCGATGGAAGAACTGGTCATGGCCCTGCGCGTGCGCGGCGCCTACTACAACGCCCACACCCGTATCGACGCGCGCCGACTGGTGCCGACCTCGCGCCTGCTCTCGCGCATCACCGGCATGGCCGTGCAGCGCAATAAGGCCATCGTCGGCCAGAACGCGTTCGCGCACGAGTCCGGCATCCATCAGCACGGCATGCTCAAGCACCGCGGCACCTACGAGATCATGAATCCCGAGGACGTGGGCTGGTCACAGTCGCAGATGGTGCTGGGCCGCCACAGCGGCCGCGCCGCGCTGGCCGACCGCCTGCAGACGCTGGGCTTCGTGGTCGACGAGGCGCGCCTGAATGCGGTGTTCGCCAGCTTCAAGTCGCTGGCCGAGAAGAAGCGCGAAGTCTTCGACGCCGACCTGGAAGCGCTGGTGCTCGGCGCCGACGCGCGTGCCGCGCGCGGTCACCGCCTGACCCGCGCGCACGTCAGCACCGGTGTGGCCAGCGACAGCCTGCCCACCGCCAGCGTGCAACTGGTCGACCCCGACGGCGCGGCGATCAGCGAAGCCGCGGTCGGCGACGGCCCGGTGCACGCGCTGTTCGCCGCGCTGGCGCGCGCCACCGGCGTGCAACTGCAGGTGGAGAGCTACCACGTGTCCAGCGTGACCACCGGCGACGACGCCCAGGGCCAAGCCAGCGTGACCGCGCGCGTGGACGGCGTGGAACTAACCGGCTCGGGCACCAGCACCGACATCCTCGAGGCCAGCGCGCTGGCCTGGCTGGACGTGGCCAACCGCGTGCTGCGCACGCAACAGCAACCCAGGCCCATGGCGGTCGCCATGGCTTGAATTCCAACGCCGCTCCGTATCGTCGTCCCCGCGCAGGCGGGGACCCAGGGCTACACCGAGGCATGACTCTGAAGTCTCCGGATTCCCGCCTACGCGGGAATGACGGCCGAATCTCCGCCATCACCGCCTATCCGCCATGACCGCACCCAAAACCCTGTTCGACAAACTGTGGGACGCGCACCTGGTCGCGCCCGAGAGCGAGGCCGTACCGGCCGTGCTCTACATCGACCTGCACCTGATCCACGAGGTCACCTCGCCGCAGGCCTTCGCCGAACTCGACGCGCGCGGCATCGCCCCGCGCCGGCCCGAGCGGACCAAGGGCACGCTGGACCATTCCACCCCGACCCTGCCGCGCGACGAAGACGGCCGCCTGCCCTACACCACCGCCGAAGCCGAAAACCAGGTCGACACCCTGCGCCGCAACTGCGCTCGCCACGGCGTGGAGCTGTTCGATTACGACAGCCCGCACCGCGGCATCGTCCACGTGATCGGCCCGGAGCTGGGCCTGACCCAGCCCGGCATGACCATCGTCTGCGGCGACAGCCACACCGCCACCCACGGCGCTTTCGGCGCGCTGGCCTTCGGCATCGGCACCAGCGAGGTCGGCCATGTCTTGGCCACCCAATGCCTGCTGCAGCGCAAGCCGCGCACCCTGGCCATCACCATCGACGGCGAACTCGCTCCCGGCGTGGGCGCCAAGGACCTGATCCTGCACGTGATCGGCCGCATCGGCGTCAACGGCGGCACCGGCCACGTGATCGAGTACCGCGGCTCCACCGTGCGCGGCCTGTCCATGGACGAGCGCATGACCGTGTGCAACATGTCGATCGAAGCCGGCGCGCGCGCCGGCCTGATCGCGCCCGACGAAGTCACCTACGCCTATCTGGCCGGGCGCCCGCGCGCGCCGCAGGGCGCCGAGTTCGAGGCCGCGGTCGCGCGCTGGCGCGAACTGCGCAGCGACGAAGGCGCGCGCTTCGATCGCGAAGTGCATATCGACGCCGCCGATATCCGCCCCACCCTGACCTGGGGCACGCATCCGGGCCAGGTCACGGCAGTGGACGATGTCCTGCCGCAAGCCAGCGACGCCGACGACGCCAAGGCCCTGGCCTACATGGGCCTGAGCGGCGGCGCGCCGCTAACCGGCGCGCCGGTGGACGTGGTGTTCGTGGGCAGCTGCACCAACTCGCGCCTGAGCGATCTGCGCGAGGCCGCGCGCGTGCTCAGGGGCCGCCGCGTGCACCCCCGCGTGCGCATGCTGGTGGTGCCGGGTTCGGAGCAGGTCAAGCGCGAGGCCGAGGCCGAAGGCATCGACCGCATCGTGCGCGCGGCCGGCGCCGAGTGGCGCGAGCCGGGCTGCTCGATGTGCATCGCCATGAACGGCGACCTGGTTGGCCCCGGCCAGCTGGCCGTGTCGACCAGCAACCGCAACTTCGAAGGCCGCCAGGGCAAGGGCGCGCGCACCCTGCTGGCCTCGCCGCTGACCGCGGCCGCCTGCGCGGTGGCCGGCGAGGTCACCGACCCGCGCGCCTATCTGGACGCCATCGCCACGGAGGCCGCGTGATGAGCGCTTTCGCTACCCTGACCTCGCGCACCGTGGTGCTGCGCGAACGCAACATCGACACCGACCAGATCATCCCGGCGCGCTACCTGACCACCACCGAGCGCCGCGGCCTGGGCCGCTACGCGTTCAACGACTGGCGCACCTTGGCCGACGGCAGCCCCAATCCGGAATTCCCGTTCAACCGCGCCGAGAACATGGGCGCGCGCATCCTGGTGGCCGGGCGCAACTTCGGCTGCGGCTCCTCGCGCGAGCACGCGCCCTGGGCATTGACCGACCTGGGCCTGCGCGCGGTGATCAGCACCGAGATCGCCGACATCTTCCGCAGCAACGCGCTCAAGAACGGCCTGCTGCCGATCGTGCTGGACGCCGACATCGTCGACGAGCTGCTGGAACGTCCCGGCATCGAACTGAGCATCGACGTGGCCAGCCGCAGCGTGACCCTGCCCGACGGCAGGCGCGTGCAGTTCCCGCTGGACGCCTTCGCCCAGACCTGCCTGCTCGAAGGCGTGGACCAGCTCGGCTACCTGCTCAAGCAAACCCCTGCCATCCAACGTTACGAGGAATCCGCTCATGCACGCTGAGATCGTCGTTCTGCCGGGCGACGGCATCGGCCCGGAAGTCACCGCCGCCGCGGTCGAGGTGTTGCGCGCGGTCGCGCGCCGCTACCACCACCGCTTCACCCTGCACGAGCACCTGATCGGCGGCGCCGCCATCGACGCCACCGGCGAGGCGCTGCCCGAGGCCACCCTGGCCGCCTGCCGCCGCGCCGACGCGGTGCTGCTGGGCGCGGTCGGCGGGCCGAAGTGGTCCGACCCCAAGGCGCCGGTGCGGCCCGAGCAGGGCCTACTGGCGCTGCGCAAGGGCCTGGGCCTGTACGCCAACCTGCGCCCGGTACAACCGCACGCGGCCACCCTGGGCGCTTCGCCGATCAAGCCGCACCTGCTGGCCGGCGTGGACCTGCTGGTCGTGCGCGAGCTCACCGGCGGCATCTACTTCGGCGACAAGCAGCGCAGCGCCGACCGCGCCAGCGATCTGTGCGAGTACAGCGTGGCCGAGATCGAGCGCGTGGTGCGCCGGGCCTGCGCGCTGGCGCGCGGCCGCCGCGGCCAGGTGGTGTCGGTGGACAAGGCCAACGTGTTGGAGACCTCGCGGTTGTGGCGCGAAACGGCCACGCGGGTGGCGCGTGAAGAATTTCCGGACGTCACCCTGGAACACCAACTGGTGGACTCGATGGCGATGCACCTGATCGCCAAGCCGCGCGCGTTCGACGTGATCGTGACCGAGAACATGTTCGGCGACATCCTCACCGACGAAGCCTCGATGCTGGCCGGGTCCCTGGGTCTGTTGCCGTCGGCGTCGCTGGGCGAAGGCAAGGTGGGGCTGTACGAGCCGATCCACGGTTCGGCCCCGGACATCGCCGGACGCGGCATCGCCAATCCCTGCGGCACCATTCTCAGCGCGGCGCTGCTGCTGCGGCATTCGCTGGGTCTGGCGGATGAAGCGGCCTGCGTGGAGCAGGCGGTGGCGGGGGCTTTGGAGCGTGGCGTGTTGAGCGCGGATCTGGCGCCGGAGGGACGCGCGGCTACCACGGCAGAAGTGACCGCGGCGGTGCTCGCCCAGCTGGAGTTGCCCTGCCAGGTGGCGGAACTGCGCGACTGACGGCGGCGCCGCGGCCGCCCTGCTCCGGTGTAGGAGCTGCGTGAGCTGCGACCGCGAACCTGCAGCTACGTCGAAAGCCACGCCCGCTCCATGTAGGAGCTGCGCAAGCTGCGACCGCGAATCCATCGTTACGACCAAGCCCTCGGTCGGCGCGGGGTCTGCTCTGGCGCCTTGGGGGTAGGAGCGGCGTGAGCCGCGATCCGCTCCGAACTCGCGAAGGTGTGTGTGGTGTGTTGGTTAAAGCAACAGCAAAAGCTTCCGTCCGCAAGCGGCCGGGTCACTTTCTTTTGATAAGCGTCAAAAGAAAGTAACCAAAGAAAAACGCTGCCCCAGAGCTCCCTTGCGAGATTGGAGCGGGCGCGGGGATTTTTCGATGGCACATCCCTGTGCCAGCGAAAAACGGCGCACCTCCTGTGCGCCGCCCTCCGGGTCTTCTATTGGACGGCGAGTTCGGTGCCCGAGCGAGGATCAAAGGCATTCGCTGCGCTCACCCCCTCACCCTAACCCTCTCCCGCAAGCGGGAGAGGGGATTCATTCGACGCCGCTTGCTGCTTTAGCCCCTCTCCCGTTTACGGGAGAGGGGTTGGGGTGAGGGCCGCTCTTAAGTCAACGCCTCAAGCCCGCTCCGGCGCCTTCACCCGGAACCACGCCGCATACAACGCCGGCAGGAACAGCAGCGTCAGCAGCGTCGCCACCAGCAGGCCGCCCATGATCGCCACCGCCATCGGCCCGAAGAAGGCGCTGCGCGAGAGCGGGATCATCGCCAGGATCGCGGCCAGTGCGGTCAGCACGATGGGTCGGAAGCGGCGCACCGTGGCCTCGACGATCGCGCGCCAGGGCTCGTGGCCGTCGGCGCGATCCTGTTCGATCTGATCGACCAGGATCACCGAGTTGCGCATGATCATGCCGGCCAGGGCGATGGTGCCGAGCATGGCGACGAAGCCGAACGGCACCCGGAACACCAGCAGGAACAGCGTTACGCCGATCAGGCCCAGGGGCGCGGTCAGCAGCACCATGAAGCTGCGCGAGAAACTGCGCAGCTGCAGCATCAGCAGGGTGAACACCACGAACACGAACAGCGGCATGCCGACCATGATCGAGTTCTGGCCGCGCGCCGAGTCCTCGACGCTGCCGCCCACTTCGATCGAGTAGCCGTAGGGCAGCTGCGCGCGCAGCTGTTCCAGGGTCGGCGAGATCTGCGCGGCCACCGTGGCCGGCTGGGTGCCGTCGTAGATGTCGGCGCGCACGGTCATGGTCGGCTGGCGGTCGCGGTGCCAGATGATGCCCTCCTCGAACGCGTACTCCAGGCTCGCGATCTGGGTCAGCGGCACCGCGCGGCCGTTGGCGGTGGGCACCATCAGGCTGCCCAGCATGCTCAGCTGCAGGCGTTCGTCGTTGGGTCCGCGCAGCAGCATCTCGATCAGCTCGTTGCCTTCCCGGTAGGTGCTGATGTGCGAGCCCGATAGCGAGCTGGACAGGAACTGCGACAACTGGGTCGAGGTAATCCCCAACGCACGCGCGCGCTCCTGATCCACGTGCAGGCGCACGACCTTGTTCGGCTCGTCCCAATCCAGGTTCACGTTGGTCACGTGCGGGTTGGCGCGGATCTGCTCGCGCACCTGATAGGCGATGGCGCGCACCCGGTCGATATGCTCGCCCGACACGCGGAACTGCACCGGGTAGCCCACCGGCGGGCCGTTCTCCAGGCGGGTCACGCGCAGCTGCAGCTCGGGGAAGCGCGGCGCCACGTCCTGGATCACCCATTCGCGCAGGGTCTCGCGCGCTTCCAGGTCCTTGGGCATGAGCACGAACTGGGCGAAGTTGGCCGCCGGCAGCTGCTGGTCCAGCGGCAGGTAGAAGCGCGGCGAACCGGTGCCCACGTAGGCCACGTAGTTGGCCAGGTCCTTGCGCTGCTTGAGCAGGGCCTCCAGGCGCTGCGCCTGTTCGGTGGTCTGGCGCAGCGAGCTGCCTTCGGCCAGTTCCATGTCCACCATCAGCTCCGGGCGCACCGAGTCGGGGAAGAACTGCTGCGGCACGAAGCGGAACATGAACACCGACAGGAAGAACGCGGCCACGGTGATCGCGATCACCAGCCAGCGCCGGCGCACGCACCAGGTCACCCATCCACGGAAGCGGGTGTAGAACTTGGTCTCGTAGGGGTCGTGGTCGTGGCCGTCGTGCGGGGCCGGGGCGATGAAGTCCGAGAGCTTGGGATAACGCTGCGCCCAGCGCGCGCGCTGCGCATGCCAGCGCGCGGCCAGCGAGCCGGGCTTGAGCGCGGCGGCGTGGCCATGGTCGGGCAGCAGGCGGTCGCCCAGATAGGGAATGAAGGCGACCGCGGCGATCCACGACACCAGCAGGGCGATGGTCACCACTTCGAACAGCGAACGCGTGTACTCGCCGGTGCTGGAAGCGGCGGTGGCGATGGGCAGGAAGCCGGCGGCGGTGATCAGGGTGCCGGTGAGCATGGGGAAGGCGGTGGTGTCCCAGGCGAACGCGGCCGCGCGCAGGCGGTCGAAGCCCTGTTCCATCTTGATCGCCATCATCTCCACCGCGATGATCGCGTCGTCCACCAGCAGACCCAGCGCCAGCACCAGCGCGCCCAGCGAAATCTTGTGCAGGCCCACGCCGAAGAACTGCATGGCGGCGAAGGTCATCGCCAGCACCAGCGGGATCGACAGCGCCACCACCAGGCCGGTGCGCCAGCCCAGCGAGAAGAAGCTCACCAGCAGCACGATGGCCACGGCCTCGGCCAGCACGCGCACGAACTCGCCCACCGACTCTTCCACCGCGGCCGGCTGGTCGGCGACCTTGCGCAGCTCCATGCCCGCCGGCAAGGTCTTCTGCAGACGCGCGAACTCGGTCTCCAGGGTCTTGCCCAGCTTGAGGATGTCGCCGCCTTCCTTCATCGCCACGCCGATGCCGATGGCGTCCTCGCCCATGAAGCGCATGCGCGGCGCCGGCGGGTCGGAGAAGCCGCGGCGCACCTGCGCCACGTCGCCCAGGCGGAAGGTGCGGTCGCCGACGCGGATCGGGAAGTCGCGGATCTGCTCGACGGTCTTGAACTGGCCGTCCACGCGCAGCGGCACGCGGGTGCTGCCGGTTTCGAAGAAGCCCGCGGTGGCCAGCGCGTTCTGCTGGTTCAGCGCCTCGCCCACCGCGCTGGCGGGGATGCCCAGGGTGGCCAGCTTCACGTTCGACAGCTCGACCCAGATCTTCTCGTCCTGCACGCCGAACAGCTCGATCTTGCCCACGTCCTGCTGGCTCTGCAGCGCCAGTTGCACGCGCTCGGCGTAGTCCTTGAGCACGGCGTAGTCGTAGCCCTTGCCGGTGATGGCGTAGATGTTGCCGAAGGTGTCGCCGAATTCGTCGTTGAAGAACGGGCCGATCACGTCGTTAGGCAAGGTCGGGCGGATGTCGCCGACCTTCTTGCGCACCTGGTACCACAGCGGCTGGATGTCCTTGGAGCGCATCGAATCGCGCGCGGCGAAGATCACCTGCGATTCGCCGGCGCGCGAATAGGAGCGGATGAACTCGTACTGGCCGGTCTCCATCAGCTTCTTTTCGATGCGCTCGGTGACCTGCCGCGACACCTCCTCCGCGGTGGCGCCAGGCCACATGGTGCGGATCACCATCACCTTGAAGGTGAACGCCGGGTCCTCGCTGCGGCCCAGGCGCAGGTAGGAGAAGGTGCCGGCGATGGCCATGACCAGCATGGCGTAGACGATCAGGCTGCGATGGCGCAGCGCCCATTCGGAAAGGTTGAAGCGCATGTGGGGTGGCTCAACTAGGCGGCTTTAAAGCCCGGCTGCCGTGTTCGGCGCGGGGAGGAGGTGCGGGGCGGAAGTGCGGGCAAGTGCGGTGGTGGCGCGGTAAGCGGGTGTCGCGTGCCCCCATCCCATCCCCCGCAAGCGGGGGAAAAGCCCCTCTCCCGCTTGCGGGAGAGGGGTTGGGGTGAGGGCAGGTGCGGTGGTGGCGCGGTAGGCGGGTGGCGCGTGCCCCCATCTCATCCCTTCCCCCGCAAGCGGGGGAAGGGCGTAGGTGCCGTGCGGGAGTCGCTTCGGGCGCCGCGCGGGGGAATGGGTGCCGGCCACGTCGGCTATTACAGTTTTATGGGGCGGTTATCGCGGTCCACCGGCGCCACCTTCTCGCCGGCGCGCAGCAGGTGGCCACCTGCGGCCACGACCCAGTCGCCGGCATTCAGGCCGGTCTTCACCGGCACGCGGTCCTCGCCGTAGGCGCCGACCTGCACCGGCTGCAGCTTCAGGGTCGAGGTCTTGGCGTCGATCACGAACACCGCGGTGCGTTCGCCGCTGCGCTGCAGCGCCGACAGCGGCACGCTCAAGCCGGCGGCGCCGTTGGTGACGCTGCCGTCGGTCGCGGTGTACACGCGCGCGCTCTGACCCAATTCCAACGTGCCTTCGGGCGCCTCCACCGCGACGCGCGCGGCGTAGGTGCGCGAGGCCGGATCGGCGGCTGGTGCGATCTCGCGCACCTGGCCCGGCCAGCGCTGACCGGGGCTGGACCACAGTTCCACCATCACCGGCTGGCCGGCCTTGAAGCCGGCGATCGCGCCCTCGGGAATGGCGAAGGCGATCTCGCGCACGCCGTCGGCGGCCAGGCCGAACACCTGCTGGCCGGCGCCGACCACCTGCCCGGCTTCGGCGCTGCGGGTGGCGATCACGCCGGCACGCGGCGCGCGCAGCTGGGTGTATCCGGCCTGGTTGCGGGCCACGTCCAGGTTGGCGCGGGCGGCGTTGACCTGGCCCAGCGCGGCCTTGGCCGCGGCGTTCTGCGCGTCCAGCAGCGAGCGGCTGATCAATTGGTCCTTCGCCAGGCGCGCGTAACGCTCCTGGTCGGCTCGGGCGCGGCCGTACTCGGCCTCGGCCGCGGCCAGCTGGGCCTGGGCGGCGCGCGACTGCGCCTGCAGATCGCCCGGGTCCAGCACCGCCAGCAGGTCGCCGGCCTGGACGTGGGCGCCGACGTCGACCCGGCGCTCGACCAGGTTGCCGCCTACGCGGAACGACAGCGGACTTTCCTGGCGCGCGCGCACTTCGCCGGCGAAGGCGGTGACGCCGGCCGCAGCCTGGCCGGGCCGGGTCACCAGCACCGGACGCGGCGCGTCGGGGGCCTCCGGACCGCGACTGCAGGCCGCCAGGGCCAGGCTCAGGACGGCGGCGGACAGCGCCCGTCCGGGGGCAAGGGTGCGACTGCGCATTGCGGGCGACCTCGGGGTTTAATTAATGTACTGCCAGTACTGTATATTTATCGAACCCGGTAGTCTAGTATTCCCGCATGACCGCACCACGCAAAACCGCCGCCCCCGCCGACGAGGCCCCCAAGCCCGCCGGACCCGGCCGCCCCAAGGACCTGAGCAAGCGCGCGGCGATCCTGGAAGCCGCCACCCGGATGTTCATCCGTCTGGGCTACGACGCCACCTCCATGGATCAGATCGCGGCCGAGGCCGGGGTCTCCAAGCTCACCGTCTACAGCCATTTCGGCGACAAGGAAGCGCTGTTCCTGGCCGCGGTGAAGGCCCATTGCGAGCGCTTCCTGCCCACCCTGCTGTTCGAACCCTCGCCGGAAACCCCGCTACGCGAGCGCCTGCTGGCCATCGCCGAGGCCTTCTGGACCATGCTCAGCTCGCCCGAGGCGGTGCAGGGCCACCGCATGCTGTGCTCGCCGCAGCTGGCCGGCACCCCACTGGCGCAGATGTTCTGGGAGGTGGGCCCGCAGCGCACCCACGACGACTTCGCCGCCCTGCTGCGCCGCCGCGTCCAGGCCGGCGAACTGGCGATCGAGGACGTGGACCGCGCCGCCGGCCAGTTCTTCGCCCTGCTCGAAGGCGAGCCCTACGAGCGCCTGGTGTACGGCTGCGGCGAGACCAGTCCGGAGGAGGCGCGGGCGCACACGACCAGCTCGGTCGACCTGTTCCTGCGCGCTTATGCGTCCCAACGATAGAACCCCGGGCCGCGAGCATGCTCAATGACGACAGTCTTGGTGACTTCCGGCACTCAGTACGCCGTACGCCCAACCGCCATCCTTTATCCACCGGCCACCGCGCCAGGCCGGTAGAATTAGAGGTTGCGGCCCGCGCCCAGGCGCCGGCCGCGCCTACGATTCCAGAGCGCGAGACCCCCAATTCATGACTACGATCGATTACGCCAAAGCACGCGAACTGATGGTCGAACAGCAAGTTCGGCCCTGGGACGTGCTCGACCCGCGCGTGCTCGACGTGCTGGCGGCGCTGCCGCGCGAGGCCTTCATGCCCGCCGCGCACCGCAGCCTGGCCTACGCCGACCTGGCCCTGCCGCTGGGCCACGGCGAGTTCACCCTCAAGCCCGTGCTGGAAGGCCGCAGCCTGCATTCGCTGGCGCTGGAGCCCACCGACGACGTGCTCGAGATCGGCACCGGCAGCGGCTACCTGACCGCCTGCCTGGGCCGCCTGACCCGCGAAGTGACCAGCCTGGAGATCCACCCCGAGCTGGCCCAGGCCGCGCGCGCGCGCCTGTCCGAGCAGTCGGTGGACAACGCCCAGGTGCTGGTGGCCGACGCGCTGACCTGGCGCAACGAGCGCCGCTACAGCGCGATCTGCGTGACCGGCGCGGTCGCCGAAATTCCCGCTCATTTCTACGACTGGCTGCAGCCGGGCGGACGCATGTTCGTCGTCCACGGCCGCTCGCCGGCGATGGAAGCGGTGCTGGTGCGCAACGAAGTCAACGCTCGCCGCATCCAATCGTTGTTCGAAACCGACCTCCCCTATCTCGTCGGCGCGGCGCCCGTGCCCGTCTTCGAGTTCTGAACGCAACGCCAAGGAAGCCGCATGATCCGCCGCCCACTCGTTCTCGCCCTCGCTTTCGTTCTGCTGCCGGCCGTCGCTTCGGCGGAAGACCTGCTGCAGACCTACGAGCTGGCCCGTAACGGCGACCCGCAACTGTCCGCCGCCGAGTCCAGCCGTCTGGCCACCAAGGAAGGCGCGGTGCAGGCGCGTGCCGCGCTGCTGCCCACGCTGACCGGCTCGGCCACGCTGAGCAAGAGCCGCACGACCGCGCCCAGCTTCGTCGACAACAGCGACCCGACCAATCCGGTCGAAGTGCCGGGCAACCTGACCACCGAGACCACCTCGCGCAGCTACGGCGTGGACCTGCGGCAGATGATCTTCGACCGCAGCCGCTTCACCACGCTCAAGAGCCGCAACGCGCTCAGCCAGGCCAGCGACTTCAGCCTGGAATCGGCCGGCGACTCGCTGATCACCCGCACCTCGGCCGCCTACTTCAACGTGCTGGTGCAGTTGGAGACCCTGGCCGCCGCCGAGGCCGCCGAGACCGCGCTGCAGAAGCAGTTCGACTACGCCTCCAAGCGTTTGGAAGTGGGCCTGGCGCCGATAACCGACGTGCACGAGGCCCGCGCCCAGTACGACAGCGCGCGCGCCAACACCATCCTGGTGCGCAACGCGGTCGAGGACGCCTACCAGGCGCTGGGCGAAATCACCGGCCAGCCGATCCGCAACCTCAAGGGCCTGCCGGACGACTTCAAGCCGGCGCTGCCGGAAGTGCAGAGCGCCGAGACCTGGGTGCAGACCGCGATCGACAACAACCCCTCGCTGCGCGCCAAGCAGTACCAGGTGCAGTCGGCCGAGGCGGACGTGGAAACCGCGCGTTCGGGCCACTGGCCGACCCTGTACCTGACCGGCGGCTACGACAAGAGCAAGAACTGGACCGACCGCACCTTCGGCGGCAACACCTTCGAGAGCGATAGCGAAGGCCGCGGCCCCAACCTGGGCATCACCCTGTCGGTGCCGATCTTCGCCGGCGGCGCGACCCAGTCGGGCGTGCGCCAGGCCCTGGCCCAGCGCGACGTGGCCAGCGACGAGCTGGAGCAGCAGAAGCGCGCCCTGGTGCGCAACGCGCGCAACGCCTACCAGACCCTGGTGGCCGGCGTGAGCGAAGTCGAGGCCCGCCGCCTGGCGCTGGTGTCGGCGCGCAGCGCCTACGAGGCCTCGCAGGTCGGCCTGGAAGTGGGCACCCGCACCGTGCTGGACGTGTTGATCAACCAGCAGAACCTGTTCACCGCGCAGCAGGCCTATGCGCAGGCCAAGTACAACTACCTGCAGAACCGCCTGCTGCTGGAACAGGCCGCCGGCACCCTGGACGTGTCGGACGTGCAGGACATCAACCGCCTGCTGACCTCCGAACCGGCGGCCAAGTTCGAGCCTTCGGGCGGTCAGAACTGAGCGGCGCAAGCGTCTTGGGCAACACCCGAAACCGCCGGCCCTGCCGGCGGTTTTGTTTTGTGCGGGCGGCTGGCGCCTAAGAACTGTGGGAGCGGCGTAAGCCGCGATTTACTCCACACCGGGAGGATGCAGCGAGTGCGCGGCTAATCGCGGCTTACGCCGCTCCCACACCGGCTGCTGGAATCCCAACCCCGTCATTCCGGCGAAAGCCGGAACCCCTCTTGATCCTGCTCTCGTGAGATCCGCGCGCTAAGCCTGCGGCGGCAGCACCGGCTGCAACAGGGCGATGGTCTTGGCCAGCGCGCCGCGGCCCAGTTCGACCAGGTCGCGGCCGGCGGCGACCATGGTCGCGCGCTGGCGCGGGTCGGCCAGCAGGCGTTCCAGTTCCACCTGCACCGCGTCGGCGTCGGCGCCGATGCGCAGCGCGCCGGCGGCCTCCAGACGCTGCGCGATCTCGACGAAGTTGTGCAGGTGCGGGCCGGTGACGATGGGCGTGCCGGTGGCCGCCGGTTCCAGCAGGTTGTGCCCGCCGATCGCCTGCAGGCTGCCGCCGACGAAGGCCACGTCGGCGCCGGCGTAGAAGCACATCAGCTCGCCCAGGGTGTCGATCACGAACACGTCGTCGCCCAGCTGCGGCCAGCGCGTGCGCGAACGCGTGGACACGGTCCAGCCGGCCGCGCGCGCCGATTCGGCGACCACGCGGAAACGCTCGGGGTGGCGCGGCGCCCACAGCAGCAGCAGGTCGGGGAAGCGCTGGCGCAGGCGGCGGTGAATCGAGATCACCGCGGCCTCTTCGTCCTCGTGGGTGCTGGCGGCGATCCACACCGGCCGCGCGCCGATGTGGCGGCGGCATTCCACCGCGAACGCATCCAGCGCCTCGGGCACGTTGACGTCGAACTTGAGGTTGCCGGTTTCCACCACCTGCTCCGGACTCGCGCCCAGTCGCACGAAGCGCTGGCCGTCGGCGTGCGATTGCGCGGCGATCGTGCGCACGGTCCGCAGCGCGCGCGCGACCAGGGGCGCGAGCACGCGGTAGCCGCGCAGCGAACGTTCCGACAGCCGCGCGTTGACGATGTAGGTGGGTATGCCGCGGTCGCGGCAGCCGAACAGCAGGCTGGGCCAGAGTTCGGTTTCCATGATCAGCCCGGCGCAGGGCCGGTGGTGCTGGAGAAAACGCGAGACCGCACCGGGCAGGTCGTAGGGCAGGTAGACGTGTTCGACGCTGTCGCCCCAGGCCGCGCGCGCGCGGTCGGAGCCGGTCGGGGTGATCGTGGTCACCAGCAATCGCAGGTCCGGGCGGCCGCGGCGCAGCGCGTTGACCAGCGGGATGGCGGCGTTGACCTCGCCCACCGAGACCGCGTGCAGCCACAGGGTGCGGGTGTGCGGGGCGCCGCGGTAGATCGCGTAGCGTTCCAGCCAGCGCTGGAAATAGGCCGGCTGGCGGAAGCCGCGCCAGATCAGGTGATAGACCGTGATCGGCGCCAACAGGTACAGCGCGACCGAATACAGGCCGCGCAACAGGCGCTCGATACCGTCCCT
This sequence comes from Lysobacter silvisoli, assembly GCF_003382365.1. Lineage (NCBI taxonomy): Bacteria > Pseudomonadati > Pseudomonadota > Gammaproteobacteria > Lysobacterales > Lysobacteraceae > Lysobacter > Lysobacter silvisoli. Next base: position 95,713 of record NZ_QTSU01000004.1, read on the forward strand.
CCGCATGCCCTAAGGATAAGCGCTACGGCCGCGCGCGCAGCGCCGCGGTTTGCGCGAATTCGCGCCCAACGGCCAGGATCGGTCACGATCCGGCGACGGGGCCACTAAACTAGCGGCCATGACCGCAAGCCCGCTGCCCCCTCCCCCGCGCGGCCCCCGCCATTGGCCGATGTGGCTGGCCCTGGCCGGCATGTGCCTGGGCGCACGCCTGCCCTGGCCGCTGCAGCGCGCGCTAGGCCGGCTGGCGGGCGCGTTCGCGTTCGCCGTGGCCGGCGACCGCCGCCGCGCCGCGCGCATCAATCTGGCGCTGTGCTATCCGGAAAAGAGCGAGGCTGAGCGCGAGGCGCTGCTGCGCGCGAGCTTCCGCGACCTGGGCATCGGTCTGTTCGAATTCGCCCGCGCCTGGTGGGGCACGGTGACGCCGATGCGGCGCACGGTGCGCATCGAAGGCCTGGAACTGCTCGATGCGGTGCGCGCGCAGAACCGCGGCGTGCTGCTGATCTCCGGCCATTTCATGACCCTGGAGCTGTGCGGGCGGCTGATGTGCGATCACCTGCCGCTGGCCGGCATGTACCGCCGCCATCGCAGTCCGGTGTTCGAATGGGCGGTCAAGCGCGGCCGTCTGCGCTACGCCAGCGCCATGTACACCAACGAGGAAATCCGCCCGGCCATGCGCCACCTCAAGCAGGGCGGTTTCCTGTGGTATGCGCCGGACCAGGACATGCGCGGCAAGGACACGGTGTTCGCGCCGTTCTTCGGCGTGCCGGCGGCCACGATCACCGCCACCCACCAGTTCGCCCGCCTCAGCGGCTGCGCGGTGGTGCCGTTCTTCCATCGCCGCGAGGGCGCCGACTACGTGCTGCGCCTGGGCGCGCCGCTGCCGGACTTCCCCTCCGCCGACGCCACCGCCGACAGCGCGCGGGTCAACACGCAGATCGAGGCGATGGTGCGCGAGGCGCCCAGCCAGTATTTGTGGATCCACCGGCGCTTCAAGCGCCGGCCGGTGGGCGAGACCTCGCCTTACAAGCTGGGGAATAGCGAGTAGGCGTTAGGTGAGCGAGAGCGGCTGCGTTGCGCTTTTCACTATCTTCCAACGCCTAAACTCTATTTTCTGACGGTTGCGCCAGCAGGCTGCCCGCGTACAAGGCCACCAGCAGCAAGGCCACGCCGCCCCAGAAAGTGGAGTAGAAGGCCAGGTGGGTGTTGAGCGGGAACAGGGTGACCACCACGGCGAGCATGGCCGGGCGCGCGCGGTCGCGCGCCTCGTCGTCGGCGAAACGCCAGGCGCGCCAGGCCAGGGCCGCGCCGGCCAGCCACATCAGCAGGCCGAAGCCGCCGGTTTCGCTGAGCACTTCCAGCACCACCTGGTGCGCGTGCAGGGCCGGGCCGTAGCCCCAGGCGGCCTGCTGGCCCGGCGCCGGATCGCAGGCCGGGAAGGCTTCGCGGAAACCGCGCGCGCCCACGCCGTTGATCGGATTCTCGCGCGCCATGCACAGCGCCGCGCTCCAGATGCGCGCGCGGCCGGACAGCGCGCTGTCCACGCCCTGCACGTCGGCGCTGCGCACCAGCGCGGTGCGCAGCACGCGCTCGCGCACCTGCGGCGAGATCGCGGCGATGGTGGCCACGGCGATCGCGCCGAACGCGAACACCGCCAGCAGCCGCTTCCAACCCAGCAGGCGCCAACCCGACAACACCAGCACTAGCGCATAGGTGATCCAGGACGCGCGCGAGCCGGCCAGTACCAGCACCAGGCCGACCGCGGCGGCGGCGAGCAGCCAGCCGCCCATGCCGTAGCGCCGGCCTGCGGCGTACAGCGCGAACGGCGACAGGCTGGCCAGCACCTGGCCGAGCTTGAGGTTGCACGGGCCCAGCACGCCGCTGAGGCGATCGACGCCGGCGACTTCCTCCGGGCTGCACATGCGATGGCCACTGAAGTTGAGTTTGACCCCGTCCATCGCCGCGAACAGCGGACTGACGCCGGTCAGAGCCTGCAGCAGCGCATCCACGGTCCAGATGCTCACGATCACCGCCAGGCCGCCGAAGATGGTGCGGCGCCCGTGCGGGTTGGCCACGGCCGACGCGGCGAGCCAAAGGAACGGCAGGTAGCGGATGTCCTCCAGCGCCTTGCGCAGCGCGCGCGGCACGTCGATGGCGTCGAAGGCCGAGACCAGTTCGGGCAGCCAATAGGCGAAGAACAGCACGCTGGTCAGCGCCCAGGCCGGATTGCTCAGCAACTGCCCGCCGCTGCGGAAACGCGAGGCCACCAGGTGGACGATGGCCGCCAGCGCGCCCAGCACCAGCACCGCTTCGGCATAGCCGGGCGCGGGCCATAGCGCCACGTAGGCCAGGATCCAGGCCGGCGCCCAGCGCCAGCCGTGCGCAGCGCGCTGCGCGGGCGGCGGCGGATTGGGGCCGGCTCCGTCGGGACCGGCGCCGTTCGGGTCGGACCAGCGCGGATCGGCGCCGTCAGCGCGGCCGCTGGGGGAATTCGGCGTAGACGCCAAGCGTGGCCTCCTGCATCGCACGCAAGGAATAGTCCATCGTATCCGCTGGCGCCGGCGGATGCGTTAGCAATTCGCGGGCGGACGCGTGCAGGGCGCGCGCGTCGAACGGCGCCACCGCCCCGCCCGGCTGCAGGCGCGCCAGCAACTCGCCCACGCCGCCGTGGTTCCAGCCCAGCACCGGCCGGCCCACGCTCAGCGCTTCGACCACGGTGCGGCCGAAGGCCTCGGGCTTGCGCGAGACCTGCAGCACCAGGTCGCTGGCCGCGTAGGCGCGCGCGATCGCGTCGGTGGGCGCGGTGAAGGCCACCGCCGCGGCGATGCCCAGCGCGGCGGCCTGCGCTTCGAGTTCGGCGATGTAGGTTTCGCGCCCGGCTTCGCGCGCGCCGGGCAGCCACAGGCGCGCGTCCATGCCGTCGCCGCGCAGCGCGGCCAGCAGCGCCAGCGCGTCGGCATGGCCTTTGAGGCGGGTGCCGCGGCCCGGCAGCAACAGCAGCGGGCCGTCGCCGGCCAGGGCCGGATGCGCGGCCGCGGCCCAGGCGCGCGCGTCGCGGTCGGGCGCGGGCGCGCGCGGGAACACGGCCGGGTCGATGCCGCGCGGGATGGTGCGCAGCTGGCCGGGATCAGTCCGCGGATAGTGGCGCAGCACGTAATCGCGCACGGTGTCGGACACGCAGATCACGCGCTCGCCGCGGGTCATCACCGCGCTGTAGCGCGAGGGCGAATTCAGCCCGTGCACGGTGGTGACGAAATGCGGCCGCTGCGCCTGCGGCAGGCCGCGCAGCGCCAGCCGCGCGATCCAGGCCGGCAGGCGCGAACGCGCATGGACGATGTCGGCCTGGCAGTCGGCGAACACGCGGCGCAGTGTGCGCGCATGGCGCAGGGTCAGCGGCGACTTGCGGCCGATGTCCAGCGCGATGTGCTCGGCGCCCAGCGCCAGCAACCGCGGCACCAGGCGGCCGCCCGCGGACACGACCACGGCACGGTGGCCGGCGCGCACCAGCGCGTCGGCGATCTCCAGGGTGGAACGTTCGACGCCGCCGGACTCCAGCGCCGGCAGCAGTTGCACCACGCTCAGCCGGCGCACGCGGGCGGGCCTGCGGCGGGGCCGCGCGGGCTCAGTCGACCAGGGTGTAGTGCGCGCCGCAGTACGGGCACTGGCATTCGCGCTCGGCCTCGATCGGCAGGTACACGCGCGGATGCGAATTCCACAGCGCCATCGACGGCAGCGGGCAGCTCAGCGGCAGGTCCGCGCGGGTGACGGTGTAACGCTGCTCGGCGTTGGCCTGGGTGGGATGGGCGTTGGCTGCGGTCATGACGGACGACGGGTGGCGACGCGGGCACGCAGTTTAGCAGGTGCGTCCGCCGCGCCCGCCAAACCGGCGCGCGGCGGCAGCTGGGCCCACGCTCAGGCCGGCAGGTCGAACAGCAGCAGGTCGGCCGGCGCACCGCCGGCGCCGACGATGCGCAGCGGGCCGCTTTCCTCGCGGTAGCCCAGGGCGTCGCCGGCCTGCAGGCGGCGGCCGCCGGCCTCGACTTCGCCGCGGGCCACGTGCAGCCAGTACAGGCGCTGGGGGTCCAGTTCGCGTTCCAGCGCCGCGCCCGGTGCGGGGCGCGCGCCATGCAGCCAGGCCTGCTGGCGGATCGCCAGGCTGCCGTGCTCGCCGTCGGGCGAGGCCAGCAGGGTCCAGCCGTCGGCGTAATCGCCGGCCGCCGCCTCGCGCTGGCCATAGGCAGGCTGCGCGTTGAGGCGGTCAGGCTGGATCCAGATCTGCAGGAAGTGCACCGGCTGCGCATCGGAGGCGTTGTACTCGCTGTGCTCCACGCCATGGCCGGCGCTCATCCACTGCAGCGCGCCGGGGCGGATGGTGCCGCCTCCGCCGCTGCTGTCCTGGTGCGCCAGCCCGCCTTCGAGCACGTAGCTGAGGATTTCCATGTTGGCGTGACGGTGCGGCGAGAAGCCCGCGCCGGGAGCGACGCGGTCTTCGTTGATCACGCGCAGAGCGCCGAAGCCCATCCAGGCCGGGTCGTAGTAGCTGCCGAAGGAAAACGTGTGGCGGCTGTCCAGCCAGCCGGCCTGGACGCGGCCGCGGGCACCGGAGGGGCGTTCGACGATCATGGTTCAGGCCTTGGCGTCGGAGGCTTCGGCCTTGGGCACGATGGCCTCGGTGGTGATGTGGATGGTGACCTCGTCGCTGACGTTGGGCACGTACTTGCCCACGCCGAACTCGCTGCGCTTGATCGTGGTGCTGGCGTCGAAGCCGGCCGCGGCGCGCTTGGCCATCGGCTGCTCGCCGACCTTGTTGATGGTCACGTCCAGCACCACCGACTTGGTCACGCCGTGCACGGTCAGATCGCCGGTCACCTTGAGCTTCTTCTCGCCCGCGGCTTCCACCTTGGTGCTCTTGAAGGTGATGTTGGGGTACTTCTCGGCGTCGAAGAAATCGGCGCTGCGCAGGTGCTCGTCGAACGCGGGCACGTGCGAGTTCAGGCCGGCCAGCGGAATGGTGACTTCCACCGACGAGGCCGAGGGCTTGGCCGGATCGTAGGTGATGCTGCCGTCGACCTGGCCGAAGTGGGCGACCGGGTTGGAGAAGCCGAAGTGGCTCCAGCCGGCGATCACGTCGGTGTGGTTGGCGTCGATCTTGTAGGTCAGCGGGGCGGCCGAGGCGGCGCCGGCGACGGCAAATGCGAGGACGGCGGCGAGCAGGATGCGCTTCATGGCGGGAATCTCCGGAATGGGCGGCCGGCTCGCGGCCGGCACGGGGGATGCAACGGGCAAGGCTACAGCTAAGCCGCTCAGAGGATCTGCGCGACTTCGTCGAACGACAGGCGCGGCGAGCGCGGGAACAGCTTGGACACGTCGCCGTGACCGAGGTTGATCAGGAAGTTGGACTTGATCGGGGTGCCGGCGAAGAACGCGGCGTCGACCTTGGCGTTGTCGAAGCCCGACATCGGGCCGGCGTCCAGGCCCAGCGCGCGCGCGGCCAGGATCAGATAGGCGCCCTGCAGGCTGCCGTTGCGGAACGCGGCGGCGCTGCGGCCTTCGCGCGGGCCGTCGAACCAGGCCTTGGCGTCGGTGTGCGGGAACAGGTAGGGCAGCTTCTCGTGGAAGTCCTCGTCGTGGGCGACGATCACCGTCACCGGCGCCTTCATGGTCTTCTCCAGGTTGCCCTCCGACAGCGCCGGGCGCAGCTTTTCCTTGGCTTCGGCCGACTTCACGAACACGTAGCGGCCCGGCGACATGTTGGCGCTGGTGGGCGCCCACTTCAGCAGGTCGTAGAGGGCACGCAGGGTGTCGTCGCTGACTTCGCCGCCGAGCTCGTTATGGGTGCGGGCGGTGCGAAACAACTGGTCCAGGGCGGCATCGGTCAGGGGCGAGGACATCGGGGTCTCCGGAAGGTGGTGCCGGAGCGGGACGCCGCGGCCAGGTGCGGAAGTGTAGAGTCCCGTTCGTTAAGCGAAGCCGCCATCGCCGGAACGGATTGATCGCAAACGTGCAACGAATCACAGCCCGGAAAGCGGTTAAGCACCATGGATGAAACCTGGGTGCTCAGCGACGGCCGCGCTGGCAATGCCCGCCAGGCCCAGGCCCTGGCCGCGGCGCTGGGCCGGCCGGCGCGCGAATTCGTGCTGCAGCCGCGTGCCCCGTGGGCCTGGGCGGCACCGCGGCGGCTGCCCGGCGCCCAGCACGCGTTCGGGCCGGAGTTCGCCCAGGCACTGACGCGGCCGCCGGCGCTGGCGATCGGCTGCGGCCGCCAGGCCGCGCTGGCGACCCGGCTGCTGCGTGCGCATGGCGCGGCGGCAGTGCAGATCCTCGACCCGCGCCTGGATCCGGCTCACTGGGACCTGGTGATCGCCCCCGAACACGACGGCCTGCACGGCGCCAACACCTTGTCGCTGCTGGGCAGCCTGCACCCGGTCGACGACCTGTGGCTGGCCGCCGGCCGCAGCGCCTACCCCGCCTACGCGGCCCTGCCTGCGCCGCGCATCGCCTTGCTGTTGGGCGGCGCCAGCGCGCATGCGGCCTTGGATGCGCCGGCGCTGGATGCGCTGGTCGCGCAGGTCGCCGCGCTAGCCGCGCGTGTAGGCGGCAGCGTGCTGGCTACCGCCTCGCGGCGCACGCCCGACGCCGTGCGCGCGCACCTGCGTGCGCAGCTGGCGGCCGTGCCCGGCGTGGCCTGGAGCGGCGAGGGCGACGGCGCCAATCCGTATGCCGGCCTGCTCGGCTGGGCCGACTGCGTGGTGTGCACGGCGGATTCGGTGAACATGCTGTCGGAGGCGTCGGCTACGAATGCACCGTTGTATGTCGCCGGGCATGAGCGCTTGCAGGGGCGGCCGCGGCGGTTCGTGGATGCGTTGATCGCCAGCGGGCGGATGCGTGCGTACGCGGCCGATGGGGCACTGGACGCGTATGCGGTGATGCCGCTGCGGGAGACGGCGAGGATTGCGGAGCAGGTGAGGCGGCGGTTGGGCTTGTAGGGGTGGGGATGCGGGCATGGGTTGCGCCGGGGTGCGATGTTTCGCGTGCCCTCACCCCAACCCCTCTCCCGTAAACGGGAGAGGGGCTAAAGCACAAGCGGCGCCGGATCCATCCCCTCTCCCGCTTGCGGGAGAGGGCTAGGGTGAGGGGATGAGCGAAGCGAATGCTCTTGATCGGGCACCGAACTCGCCGCGCAAACAGAAGACCCGAAGTGCGGCGCACAGGACGTGCGCCGTTTTCCGCTCGGGCAGGAGGCCCGATCGGAAAATCCCTGAGCACGCTTCGATCTCGCACGGGAGCTCTGTCCAAGGACAGCGTTTTTCTTTGGTTACTTTCTTTTGACGCTTATCAAAAGAAAGTGACCCGGCCGCTTGCGGACGGAAGCTGTTGCTGTTGCTTCGACCAACACACCCAAACGCCTTCGCGAGTTCGGAGCTGATCGCGGCTCACGCCGCTCCTACCCCAAGGCGCCTGAGCAGACCCCACGCCGACCGACGGCTTGGTCGTAGGCGGGGATTCGCGGTCGCAGCTTGCGCAGCTCCTACAGGGGGAGGCCAGGCCGTGCAGCTCAGCCGAAACGCAAACCGGCCGACGCCGCCGCCGAACGTATCGCCTCGCGCGCACCCTCCACCGCCTCGTCCAAGGCCACACGCCGCGCGCGCCGGTCCAAAGTGCAGTCCAGTCCGCGCGCCAGCAGCGTCGCGTGCGCCGCCAGCAAGGACGAAGCCGTTGCCGCATCCAGCGCGCCCACCCCCTGCGCCATGCCGATCAGGCCAGGCGTATCGCGCGGCGCGAGCAAAGCCGCGTGCGCGCCCGACTGCCCGAGCACCAGCGCTTGCAACAGGAATTCCAGATCGACCAGCCCGCCCTCGCCCTGCTTGAGGTCGAAGGCGGCCGCGTCGCTGCGGTCCAGCTCGGCGCGCATGCGCAGGCGCATCGCGCTCACGTCCTCGCTCAGCTTGGCGGCATCGCGCTCGCGGGTGAGCGTTTGCGCGCGCACGCGCTCGAAATCCTCGCCCAGGCTGGCGTCGCCGGCCACGGCGCGCGCGCGCACCAGGGCCTGGTGCTCCCAGGTCCAGGCGCGTTCGCGCTGGTAGTCGGCGTAGCTGGCCAGCGACGACACCAGCAGCCCCTTGGCGCCGTCCGGGCGCAGGCGCACGTCCACGTCGAACAAGCGGCCGCCCGCGGTCACCGCGCCCAGCAGCGCCACCACTTTCTGCGCCAGGCGCGCGAACCAGCGTCCGGCTTCGAGCGGACGCGCGCCGTCGGACGAGGCCGCGGCATCGGGCACGTCGTACAGGAACACCAGGTCCAGGTCGGAACCGAAGCCCAGCTCTTCGCCGCCCAAGCTGCCGTAACCCAGCACCGCGAAGCGCGCCTGCGGCACGCGCCCGTGCGCGCCGGCGACCTCGCTTTCGGCCAGCGCCAGCACCCGCAGCACCACGCCGTCGGCCAGCCAGGCCAGCTGCCGCGCGCTTTCCTCGGCGCTCTGGCGGCCGTCGCGCAGGGCCAGGGCGATGCGGAAGCTCAGCGCCTGGCGCACCTCGTTCAAGGCCTGCAGCGTGGCCTCGGCATCGTCGCCGCCGTCGACCTGCGCACAGGCCGCGCGCAGTTCGGCGCGGCCGGGCAGCGGACCGACCACGCGCGCGTCCAGCAATTCGTCCAGCAGCAGCGGATGCGCGGCCAGACGTTCGGCCAACAGCGCGCTGCGGCTGACCACTTCGACCAGGCGCGCCAGCGCGGCGGGCTGTTCGTCCAGCAGCGCCAGATAGGCGCTGCGGCGCAGGACGTTGTGCAGCAAGGCGAGCAGGCGCTTGAGCGCGAGCATGGGCTGCGAGGACAGCGCCGCGCCCTGCAGCAGCGCCGGCAGCACGCGGTCCAGGCGCGCCCGCGCACTGTCGGACAAGCCGCGCACGCCGGGGCTACGGGCCAGGTCGCGCAGCATGCCGTCGGCCGAGGCCGCGTCTTCGAAGCCGGCGTCGGCCAGGGTGTCGGCGGCGCCGGCCTCGGGCAGCGCGCGCCAGTACACGGTGAGCGCATTGGGCGCGACCGCGCGCCGGCGCGGCGCGAGCAGCGCATCGAACTCGGCGGTCACCCTTGCGCGGCGCAGGTCCAGGTCGGCGCGCAGCGCGTCCCAGTCGGCGTAGTCCAAGCCCAGGGCGATGCGCTCGCGCTCGGCGGGGTCCTCCGGCAGGGCATGGGTCTGCGCGTCGCGGCGCATCTGCAGGCGGTTTTCGAGCCGGCGCAGGTAACGGTAATCGTCGGCCAGCGCGGCGCCGGCGTCCTCGCCGATCTGCCGCTGCGCGATCAGTTCGCGCAGCGCCGGCAGCAGGCGGCGGCCGCGCAGCTCGGCTTCGCGTCCGCCGCGGATCAGCTGCAGGGCCTGCACCAGGAATTCGATCTCGCGGATGCCGCCGGGCCCGCGCTTGATGTCGTCGGCCAGCTCCTTGCGCGCGACCTCGGCGCTGATCGCGGCCTTCATCGCGCGCAGGCCGTCGAGCGCGCCGAAATCCAGATATCGCCGGTAGACGAACGGCCGCAGCGCGTCGAGGAAACGCTCGCCCGCGTCCAGATCGCCGGCCACCGGCCGCGCCTTCTGCCAGGCATAGCGTTCCCAGTCGCGGCCCTCGCGCTGGAAGTACTGCTCCATCGCCGCGAACGACCAGGCCAGACGGCCGGCGTTGCCATAGGGGCGCAGGCGCAGGTCGACGCGGTGGCAGAAGCCGTCGGCGGTGACCTCGTCCAGCAGCCGCGCCAGTTGCTGGCCTAGCTTGGCGAAGTAGTTCTCCGCGTCCAGCGCGCGCGCCGGGTCGCGGCCGTCGTACTCGGTGCTGCCGTCGTGTTCGTAGGCGTAGACCAGGTCCACGTCGGAACTGAAATTGAGCTCGCCGCCGCCGAGCTTGCCCAGGCCGAACACCACCAGGCGCTGCTGCGCACCGCCGCGGTCGCGAACCACGCCGTAGCGCTGGGCGAACTCGCCTTCCAGCGCGGTCAATGCGCGCTGCAGGCAGACCTCGGCCAGGCGGGTGCTGCCGGCCAGGGTGGTCTCGACGCTGTCCAGGCCCAGCGCATCGCGCCAGATCAAGCGGGTGGAACCGGCCGCGCGGTAGCGGCGCAGCAGCGCGCCCCAGTCGGCGCGCTGTTCGGGCAGCAGCTCGGGCTCGGCCGGCTCGCCGGCGCCGTCGTCGGCGGCCAGCGCGGTCAGCAGCGCCGGCTGGCGCAACAAGGTGTCGATGGCGAAGTCGCTGATCAGCGCGACCCGCGCCACGCGCGCGGCCAGCGCCGGGTCGGCGAGCAGAGCGGCGTGATCGGCATGGGCGGCGCGCAGTCGCGCCAGCGCGCGTTCGGCCGCGTCATCGCGGCGGGGGGTGACCTCGGACATGCGCCGATGATGCCCGGCGCCGGCGCCGGAAAGAAAGCGGACGCCTGCCCGGCAGGCGTCCGCCTCGTTATCGCCGCGACCCGTGCCCCGGTCGTCGCGGCGCCCCTGCTCGGTACTGCTTAACGCAACGAATCGTCGGCGTTGACGCGGCCATGGCCGAAGAACTCGTCCACGCCCGGCGTGCCCAGGTCGGCCGCGCCGCGGCGCAGCGCGTTCTCCACGCGCGAGACCTGCAGTTCGCCGCCGTTGGCGCCGATCACCAGCGCGGCGATGCCGGCCGCGTGCGGCGAGGCCATGCTGGTGCCGCCCGCCCAGGAGAAGCCGCCGGTGCTGTCGCTGAAGACCAGGTCGAACACCCAGCACGGCCGCAGCAGGCCGGCCACGGTGCAGTTCTCGTTGCCCGGATAGGCCGAGTCGCCGCCCGGCGCGGCGTAGTCCACCGTGCGCTTGCCGTAGTTGGTGTAGCTGGTGGGAATGTCCAGATTGGTGTTGAAGTTCAAGGCCCAGCCGATCGGCGCGGTCGCGGCGATGCCGGTCACGCCTTCGACGCCGCCGGGGAACGACATCAGCCGGTTGCCGTCCGCGTCCACCGCATGGTCGAAGTCCACCGCCTCGTTGCCGGTGGACGCGATCACGATGGTGTTGTTCTGGCGCGCGTACAGCACCGCCTTCTGCACCGCCTTGATCAGGTCCTTGGTGTCGGCCGCGATCGGCAGGCCGCCGCTCACGCCCAGGCTCATGTTGATCACGTCGGCGCCGTTGTCGGTGGCGTAGACGATGCCCTGCAGGATGCCGGCGAAGCTGCCGCTGCCGGTGAACTCCGACAGCACCTTGACCGCGAAGAACTTGGCCGAGGGCGCCACGCCGATGATGCCCACGCCGTTGTCGGCCGCGGCGATGGTGCCGGCCACGTGGGTGCCGTGGTTGAACACCGGGAACGGCCGCGTGGCGCAGGCGCCTTCGCCGGCCACGAACGAGGTGTTGAGGTTGGCCAGCATGTTCGGCACCAGGTCCGGGTGCGCGCAGTCCACGCCCGAATCCAGCACCGCCACCACCGCGCCGGCGCCGCGGTAGTCGCGCGCCCAGGCATCGGTGGCGCGGATCGCCGTGTGCCCCCACTGCAAGTCGAAACGGGTGTCGTTGTCGCCGGTGTTGGGCGGGCTGGCGGCGTTTTCGCCCAGGCTTTCGGCGCTGACCACCATGGGCGGGTCGAACTGCAGCGCCTTGTCGCGCGCGGCCGATTCGATCTCGTTCAATTGCAGCGCGCGCACGGCGAAGCTGTCGTCGGCCTCGACGATGGCCACGCCCAGTTGCGGATAGCGCGCCTTCACCTGGCCGCCGGCGGCGGCGATCTTGTTGGCCAGCGCGGTGCTGAAATTCTGCCCCTTCGCCTGCACGACGTAAGTCGCCGCATGCGCGTTGCCGGTCACGAGCGCCGCCGCGCACAAGGCCAAAGTCCAACGTTTCATAACCCCTTCTCCTGGATAGAGTGACTCACGTCACAGTCGCCCCCCGCGCACCGCGAGGGTAGGACGATCCAAGCCGGGGTCTCAAGGCACGCAATCGCGCGCGAAAACGGCCACCGCACGTCGCATGACAACGGTGGGGTCCGAGGCGGGGCAATAAAAAAGCCCGCCCCGGTCGAACCGGTTGCGGGCCTGCTCCCTCCCCCACGTCGGGATGCGGGGCGATCGTGAAGGAAACGTTATCCCCTTTGCACGCTGCACTGCAAAACGATACCGACCAGTACAAAAAGCCCCGCAATCAGGCAGTTACATGAATAGGGGCCGGGCCGCGCCGTTGCTGGGTCAGGCGCAGCTGCACCAGGACCGCCTGCGCCGCGGTCTCGCCGGACTCGCAGCCGCCTTCCATGAAGCCCTGGGTGTCCAGTGCGCAATGCTCGCCGGCGAAGTGCAGGCCGCCCACCGATTCGCCCATGGCCCCGCGCAGGCCGGTCCAGTCGCCGGGGCGCAGGCAGGCATAGCTGCCGCGCGACCAGGCATGGCTGGGCCAATGGAAGCGCGCCTCGCGCGCGCCCTCGCGCGCCTGCGCCAGGCCCGGGTAGACCCGCTCCAGCGCCGCGGTGGCCGCGTCGGCCTGCTCGCGCGGCGTGCCCTGGCCCAGGGCCAGGCCGTGACGGCCGCCGGTGAAGTTGGTCAGCACGCCGCCGGCCCCGCCCTGCTTGCGCGTGGTCTCCCAGCTGGTCTGGTAACTCAGGTCGCTCATCGAGGCGCCATTGCCGCCGTGCTCGCGCCAGACCCGGCGCTGGTAGCCGATCATCAGCTTAGCGTTGCTGCCGTAGGCCAGGGTGTCGATGGCGCGACGCTTGGCCGGCGGCAACTCGGCCGTGAGCGCGACCTCGCGCAGCAGGGTGAAGGGCAGCGCCAGCACCACCTGGCGCGTGCGCACCTCGCGGCTGGCCGCGCCGTGGCGGAAGCTCAGGGTGTAGCTGCCGTCGGCGCCGGCGCTCAAGGCCTCCAATGCGTGGCCGCTTTCGATCGCATCGTCCAGGCGCGTGCCCAGGCCCTGCACGATGAGGTCGTTGCCGCCGCGCACGTGGTAGCGCTCGTCGCTTTCGCCGAACACCGCGAAGGCGTCGCCTGCGGTGCCGATGAAGGTCAGCAGGTTCAAGGCCGACTGCTCGTCGATCTCCAGCCCCATCTCGGTGGTGTAGGCCACGTCGATGAGCTTGCGCAGCCAGCCGCCGACGCCGTTGGCGTCCAGCCACTGCGCCACCGACAGCGCGTCGAGCACGCCCGCGCCCTGGTCGTCGCGGTAGGTGATGTCGCCGTCGCGCAGGCGCCCCAAGTCGCGCTCGATCAGCGCCGCCACCGGCACGAAAGCCGCGACGATCTCGGCCCCGCCGATGCGGCGGCCGTCGAAGTACCAGGCGTCCTCGCCCTCGTCGCCGTCGAGCAGGTCGTCCAGGGTCAGGTCCAGTTCGCCGGCCAGGGCGCGGATGCGGCTGTGGTTGCTGTCGATCAGTTCGCCGCCCAGTTCGATCACCTGACCGTCGGGAAAGTGGCCGCGCAGGCTGAGCATGCGCCCGCCGACCCGGTTCTGGGCCTCGAACACGCGCACGCGCACGCCGGCCTGGCGCAGCCGCCAGGCCGCGGTCAGTCCGGCGATGCCGGCGCCGACCACCACCACCTCCTCTCCCGCCGGCCGCAGCGCGCGCGGCGGCGCCTGGGCGCAGCCGGCCAGCACCAGGCCCGCGCCCGCGCCCTGCAGCAGGCGGCGCCGGCGCAGGTCGATGCGGCGCTCCTGGGCGAACTCGCGCAACTCGTCCAAGGGCGCGGGCGCATGCAGCGAGGCACGCGCGATGCGCGCCGCGCGGCGCAGCAATGAGTACAGGGGCGTGCGGGCCATGCGGATGTCCTGGGTCGGGTTCGTGCACTGGCAACGCGGCCCGCGTGCCGTTCAGGACAGCGCAGCGTGCCTGTGGCCGTTTTGTCGCGAATCTGCCGTTGTTTAGGGACCAGCGCATGATCTATAACCCGGAAGTCCCCAGCGTCCACGGAGGAGACGCCATGCCGCCGCCCCGCTCCACATCCCCCAACGCCATCACCGCCTGGTGCCTGCTGCCGCTCAGCGGCCTGGCCCTGGCCGCCTGCGCGCACGTGTCGCCGGGCAAGAACGAACGCACATCCATCAAGGAGGAATCCATGACCACCGTCAACGCCACGCTGTCCGGCGACGAAGTCAGCCGGCGCGTGCTCAAGCTGATCGAAGGCCTGAAGTCCAGCGACCAGCTCACCCCCGAATACGTGGCCGAGCAGACCGGTCTGCCGGTCGAGCGCGCCACCGGCCGCAGCGGCGCCTTCGGCGCCGGCGCCCAGCTCACCCCGGACTGGGCCTACAACCTGTACGTCAGCAAGGCCCCGGGCGACGATCGGAACAAGCTGATCTTCGACTTCTCGCGCACCGGCGAGGGCCATGCGCCGATGACCGCCATCTGCGGCATGGACTACAAGCAGTACGCCGACGCGCTCAAGGGCATGGGCTTCGAAGACAGCGTGACCTATGGCGAGCACGGCCGCGTGGACCACTACGTGTTCCAGCGCCCGTCGCTGTCGCTGCAGGTCTACATCGAGGGCGAATCCGACGAAACGCCGGAGAAGGTTCGCCACCACTGCGTGAAGATGATCACGGTCGAGTAAGGGAAGGATCCCGTCATGCCTATTAGCGCAGATCTGCAGAAACTCATCGACGATTTCGGCAAGAAGCCCGGCGTCAGCGCCGAAGCCGTCACCAACCTCACCGCCACCATCAACGGCTCGCCGGCGCTGATGGCGCAGCTCAACGACGTGGTCACCAAGGGCCACCTCAAGGGCTTCGCCGCGCTCACCGATCCCAATGCCGGCGGCGCCTACCGCAGCAGCGACCAGACCATGCTGCTGCCGCTCAAGGGCCTGGAGAAGGCGCCCGGCGGCACCTACAACGCCGGTAACATGACCTTCGTGCTCGGCCACGAAGTGCAGCACGGCTATTTCCGCGGCGACCGCGCCACCGCCCTGTCGACCTTCGCCACCGAAGCCACGGCGATGGCCAAGAGCCCGGCCGCGGTGCACGACTACACCACGATCGTCGGCAAGATGATCCAGACCAACCGCGACGACGAGGCCAAGGCCCACATCGCCGGCTGGAACGCTCTGGTCGGCGCCGCGCGCCAGACCAAGCCGACGGCCACGCTGGAGGACGTGTACCTGCTGTCGCCCGGCCGCGCCGGCGATTTCATGACCCGCAGCGGCACCGCGCCCAACTTCACCTACGCCATGAAGGCCGATCTGACCATCGGCGCCGACCTGTCGATGGCGCAGAGCGCCGACAACATCAAGGCGATGGGCAAGTACTACTTCGACATGCCCGGTTCGCAGGCGCGCCTGGGCCACAACGGCAATTCGGACTACGCCAACTACTACGGCGCCAGCTACGTCAGCTTCATCAGCCAGCTCGAGCACGCGCACGGCAAGACCGCCGACGGCAGCAAGCCGGCGGTGCACTTGAACATGACCCAGCTCAAGCTCAACGAGAGCCTGATGGAGCAGAACGGCATCGACCTGGGCGCCAACTCGGCCGGCCGCCAGCCGTACGTGGACATCAGCACCAGCACGCCCAAGCCCGGCCACTTCGACCACACCAAGACCACGCACCGGGCGGTGCCGATCAACTCGCCGCTGGAAGCGCTGCTGCAGGACGACCACTCGCACGTCCGGGTCGACCCGCGCAGCGCCGATCACGCCGACCACAAGCTGTTCTCCGGCATCCGCGAAAAGGTCGAGGGCGAGTACGCGCGCCATGGCCGCTCGGTGTCCGAGGGCGACCTGGACCGCATCGCCGCGGGCATGACCCTGGAAGGCAAGCGCAACGGCATCACCAGCCCCGACCACGTCGCCCTCAGCGTCGATCCGGTGACTAAGGAAGTGGGCAAGACCGCGTTCCTGGTCCAGGGCGGCCTCAACGACCCCGCGCACGTGCGCGTGGGCGTGCCGACCGACAAGACCCCCCCGGCCGAGGAATCGTTCCGCCAGCTCGACGCCCTCAACCAGGGCCAGCAGCCGGCCACGCCGGCTCCGGCCAAGGAACAGCGCCAGGCGCAGTCGATGTGAAGCCACGCGCGACCGTCCGTCGGTGCCCAGGCATCGACGGTCGGCGCGCACCGTCGGCCCGCAGGCCGACCCCACGGCCGCGGCCTGCTCGGCCGTGCCGGGCGCGGACGCACGCAAGTGCGCGGCCCGCTTCGAATTCCCCATCCCGACCGCACCGCAGCAACGACCGCGGCGAGCGCCTGCGCACCCCATCGGCACTCTTTAGACGTACTCGTGCGTCCGTTCGTGTGCCAGATATATGCTCCGCATCACAATTCATCTTCCTGTAGGAGCAAGACGCATGGATCGCACCCTGGATACGGCTCCAGGCGCGGCACGCACGCCTGTGCGGCGCACCGCCCTCGCTTCCGCCCTGCTGATACTGGCTCTGCCGCCGGCCGTGGCCGCACAGGACGACGCCCCGCGCGAACTGGAACAGCCGGTGATGGCGCGCATGCTGCGCTCCGGCGACCAGGCCAAGCCGCTGCTGGCGCTGACCCCGGCCGGCGCGCAACCGGTGGACACGCGCGAGGCCCTGCTCGACCTGCGCATCGCCCTCACCCGTTCCAAGATCTGGAACCCCAAGAGCCAGCGCTACGACGAGGTCGAACTGCGCTCCTACCAGAGCCCGGGCACGCATCCGGACACCCCGTTCGTGGCGCCCACCATCGTCACCGCGCCGGGCGAGACCGTGCGCATCCGCCTGGACAACCAGCTGCCCAAGCAGCCCGATTGCACGCCCAAGGACATCAACGTCCCGCACTGCTTCAACTCCACCAACCTGCACTCGCACGGCCTGTGGGTCAGCCCCACCGGCAACAGCGACAACGTGCTGCTGACCCTGAAGCCCGGCGTGGCCTTCGAGTACGAGTACAACCTGCCTGCCGATCATCCCTCGGGCACCTACTGGTACCACCCGCATCTGCACGGCTCCACCGCGCTGCAGGTCTCCAGCGGCATGGCCGGAGCGATGCTGGTGCGCGGCAACCGCCTGCCCGCGGTGGGCCGCAACGGCGACCTGGACACCTTGCTGCGCGACGCCGACGGCGCGGCGATGCCCGAACGCGTGCTGCTGTTCCAGCAGGTGGCCTATGCCTGCCGCGACCAGGACAACAAGATCAAGGTCGAGAAGAACGCCGCCGGCGACACCATCGCCTGGGTCTGCGAACCCGGCGATCTGGGCGGCATCGAAGGCTACGACCAGTTCGGCTTCGCGCCCGGCGCCACCGTCGACACCTGGGTCCAGTCCGGCCGCCACACCAGCATCAACGGCGACGTGCTGCCGACCTTCAACGGCCTGGTCGCC
This sequence comes from Lysobacter silvisoli, assembly GCF_003382365.1. Classification (NCBI taxonomy): domain Bacteria; kingdom Pseudomonadati; phylum Pseudomonadota; class Gammaproteobacteria; order Lysobacterales; family Lysobacteraceae; genus Lysobacter; species Lysobacter silvisoli. The sequence continues at coordinate 112,973 of NZ_QTSU01000004.1, forward strand.
GGCCGCATCGAGCGCTGGCGCATGCTCCACGCCGGCGTGCGCGACACCATCAACCTGCAGCTGCGCGAACTGCGCCCCAGCCACCCCAGCCCCGAGGGCCTGTCCGGCGCGGCGCTGGACAACTGGGTCGCGCGCAACTGCACCGGCCCGGTGGTGCCGCAGTTCGAAGTGGCCACCGACGGCCTGACCCGCGCGCGCGTGGCCGAGAAGAACGAGAACGTGCTGCAGCCGGGCTACCGCAGCGACGCGCTGGTGGTGTTCCCGAAGGCCGGGCAGTACTGCGTGATCGACGCGGCCGCGGTGGCCAGCGCCAGCATCACCAATGCCGCCGAGGACCGCCAGCTGCTGGGCATCGCCGATGTGGCCGCCGGCGGCGGCGCGCCGATCGCGCAGCTGCGCCCCTACGTGACCGAGCGGCTGGTCGCCGCGGCGGAAAGCCGCATGCCGGCCGACCTGCGCGCGGGCATCGTCGCCGCGCTGCGCGACGGCCTGCGCCTGGACGCCTTCGTGCCGCACCGGGACATCGCCCAGAGCGAGCTCACCGGCGAGCAGACACTGGAATTCAACATCGACACCGACAAGACGCCGAACGTGTACATGGTCGACGGCCACGCCTACGACCCGGGCAAGTCGCGCGATCTGGTGCTGGGCAACGTGGAGGAGTGGAAACTGAGCTCGGCGCGCGGCGGCCACCCCTTCCACATCCACGTCAATCCGTTCCAGGTGGTGCGCGTGCTCAACCCCAAGGGCGTGGACGTGAGCGTGAGCGGCGATCCGAACGACAGCCAGTACGCGCAGATGCAGGGCACCTGGAAGGACACGGTGTTCGTGAAATTCGGCTACACGGTGTTCGTGCGCACGCGCTACCAGCGCTACATCGGCGAGTACGTGCTGCATTGCCACATCCTGGAGCACGAGGACCAGGGCATGATGCAGAACGTACGCGTGCTGGTGCCCGACGGCGAAGGCGGCGGCATTGGCAAGAGCCACCACTGAGCCCGTCTTGCGCCTTGGGGTAGGAGCGGCGTGAGCCGCGACCGCGAATCCGCAGCCACGTCGAAAGCTGCGGATTCCCCTGTAGGAGCTGCGCAAGCTGCGACCGCGAACCTGCAACTACGGCGAAGGCTTCGGTTGCTGCGGAGCCTGCTCTGTGTAGGAGCGGCGTGAGCCGCGATCCGCTCCGAACTCGCGAAGGTGTGTGGGTGTGCTGGTTGAAGCAACAGCAACAGCTTCCGTCCGCAAGCGGCCGGGTCACTTTCTTTTGGTAAGCGTCAAAAGAAAGTCACCAAAGAAAAACGCTTTGCCAGAGCTCCCTTGCGAGATCGGAGTAGGCGCGGGGATTTTTCGATGGCACATCCCTGTGCCAGCGAAAAACGGCGCACGTCCTGTGCGCCGCCCTCCGGGTCTTCTATCTACGTGGCGAGTTCGGTGCCCGATCAAGAGCATTCGCGCTTTGCGCTCACCCCCTCACCCTAGCCCTCTCCCGCAAGCGGGAGAGGGGACATATCCTGCGCGGCTTGTGCTTTAGCCCCTCTCCCGTTTACGGGAGAGGGGTTGGGGTGAGGGCACGCGGAGTAGCACATCGCGGCGTCAGACCGCAGCACCAACCCTCAAACCGTCACCGCTTCCCGCGCCCCTCATACTCCGCCGCATCCTGGCGCAGGATCCGCCGCAACTCCGCGATCGCCTGCGGTGTCTCCTGCACGCTGTGCCCGGAGACCACGACCTTCTCCGACACCGCGCCGTCCAGGTGCGCGCTGGGGTACGGCACCAAACCATCGCTGGACTGCGCCAGCGGCAGCTTCGGATCGCGTTGGGCCACGATCACGTGGTACGGCAGCCCCGGTTCGATCGGCAGGTCGCGGGTGGCGTGCATGAAGCGCGAGTTCGGGCTCAGATCGTCCGGCCCGGTCGGCGGCTTGCCCTTGTGCAGGCCCAGGCGCTTGAGGTCGTCGTCGCTGACCTGGTAACGCTGGATCAGCGCGGCGGTGTCGCGCAGCACGTCCAGCGGCAGCCGGATCAGCTTGCGCACCAGGCGCAGCGGCCAACCGTCGGTGACCACGGCGCCGCGTTGCGGTGCGGCCATGAACACCGCGCGGCCGAACTGCGGCATCGGACGGAACGTGGTCAACGAACGCAGGGTCGGGTCCTTGCGCACGCGCGCGACCAGCGCCGGGTCCAGGCCGTCCAGGAATGCATCCAGCACATGCTCGCCGCTGTCGCTGACCAGCAACCGCCCGATCACACCGCCCATGCTGTGGCCCACCAGCACCGCGTTGCGGCTGGCGACGTCGTCGCCCTGCGGGTCGTAGTGGGCGAAGGTCTGCTGCAGCGCCGCGGCGATGGCCGCGCGGTTGGACAGCATGTCGATGTTGGTCGGGTAGAACACCTGCCACAGCTGGTAGCGGCGGCGCAGGGTCTCGTCGCCCAGCAGTTCGTTGGCCAGGTTGACCCAGGCCTCCGGGCTGCTGGCCAGGCCGTGGATCAGCACGATCACGCGCTTGTCCGGATCGTAGGGCTGGTTGAGGTAGACGCGCGGATGGAAGGCGCGCGCCTGCTTGGGCCGCAGCAGGCTGGTCAGGCTCAGCCGCGCCAGCTCCGAGCGCGCCAGCCACACGCCGTAGGCGGCCGAGTAGTTGGCCGACAGCGGCACCTGGCGCCCGGCGATCGTCTCTTGGTCGATACGGAAGGGGTTATACACGTCCAGCCGTGCGCGCGTGCTGGCGAGCATACCGTCCAGGCCCTCGCCGTCGAAACGCAAAGTCACGGTGACCGGCAAGTAGCGGGTGTCGCGATAAGGCACGTCGTTCGAGGCGCGTTCGCCCGACAGGGAGGCGGCTTTCGCCGTCGCCGTCGCCGTCGCCTGCGTCGGCTCGGCTTCGGCTTCGGGATCGGGATCGGGATCGGGATCGGCCGACGCGTCCTCATCGCTCGCTGCCGCGGCGCCGCGCGCGCCGCGCCGCGGAAACACCGCGACCAGATCGGTGCCGAAGCCGTCGCGGCGGTACACCGCGCGCAGGTTGGCGAAGCCCAGGGTGTCGGAGGCGAGCAGCGCCACCGGGTCCTGCCGGATCTCGGTGGCCTCGAATCCGTGCAGGGCCGTGCCCAGCACCAGCCCGCCCACGTGCAGAGTCGGCGTCTCCTCGGCCTGGCCGGCGCTGGCGGTGAACGCGGCCTGGGCGATGGCCTCCACCGCGCGGTTGTAGTACTGCAGCACCTGCTGCTGGCGCGCCTCGAACACGCGCTGCTCGGGCGTGCGCTTGGTCGCGAACAGGTAGGCATAGGCATAGCGCGCGGTGGCGACCGCAGCGCGCGTGCGCGGGTCGTCCGCGGCGGCGCTGGGGGCCACCGCCAGCGGTTCGGGCGCGGCGCGGCGCGGGGCGAAGGCCGCGCTTTCGGCGGCCTTGCCCACCGTGGCCGGCAAGGCGTTCATGCGCAGCAGCTGCAGCTCGGCCGACGTCGCCAGCCACTCCTCGGCCGTGGCCAAGGGGCGCAGCTGTTCGATGCAGGGCTCGGGCTCGCGCGCGCAAACGTCCGGTTCCAGGCCCGCCGAGCCCAGCGCCGAGGCCGCGGCCACGCTCAGGCGCCCGCCGCTGAGCGCGTCGAGGTTGCGCTCGGCCGCGATGTCGCCGTAGGCGCGCTCCTTGACCTTGACCACGGCACAGCCGCTGCCGCCCAGCAGCAACAGCAACGCCAACAAGCCCGCTACACCACGCATGTCCGATCCGGTTGGGGGAGGTCCGCCGGCATTGTCGAGCCCGTCCCCGCCGGCGTAAACACCGGCCGCCGCACCCGTCTTCACGTAGACTGCACGCTGACCATCTTTGCGGGCGCAGGGGGCTGCCATGCAGGGGATCGGACCGGACGGCGGCGTGCAGCCGCACTTCCACTACTTCACGTGCACCAACCGCGGCGCCTTCGTATCGCGCTTCATCGTCCAGCGCTTCGTCGAAGGCCGCTTGATCAGCCAGACGCGCATCCTCGGCCGGTTGAGCATGCAGGACACCCGCAGCATCGATCTGACCACGCTGCGCTTCCATGGCCTGCCTTTGGAAGTCGGAGACCAGGTGCGCCTGCGCATCGGCGCGGTCGGCGGCGTGCGGCGCAACGGCCCGCTGGTGCACTACGCGCCCAATGGCCAGACCGCCGCGTTCGAAGTGCGCGGCACGACCTTGGCGTTTTCGATCCGCCAGCTGTAGCCGATCCGCCTTCCCACGCACGAGGCCCACGCCATGCATCGCTTCGAGGAGTCCGGGGAGTTCGAACCGGAGTTTCAGCATCTGGTCGTCAGCAACAGCGCGATGTTCGTGATGCGCTTCGTCATCCAGCGCCTGGTATGCGACCGGCTGATCAGCCAGACCAACAGCCTGGGCCGCCTGTCGATCGGACGCAGCCGCAGCATCGACCTGGCCACACTGCGCTTCCACGGCCAACCCCTGCAGAAGGGCGACCGCGTGCGCCTGCGCGTGGGCGCGGTCGGCGGGGTGCGGCGCAATGGCCCTAGCGTTGCGTTCGTGCCGTTCGGCGGCGCGGCCCACTTCGACGTCGCCGGCATGACCACTCGGTTTTCGATCAACCGCACCACCCCGGACGGATCCCTGTTGCGGTAAGCGCTTGCGCACGGCGCATGGCCCGAAGCGGCCGTCGCGCTTCCGCGACGCGCATAAAAAAACCCCGCCTCGCGGCGGGGTTTTTCGTTTCGCTGCAACGGCGAGCGCGCTGGATCAGAAATCCATGCCGCCCATGCCGCCCATGCCGCCGCCGCCCGGCATCGCCGGCTCGTCCTTCTTCGGCAGCTCGGCGACCATGGCTTCGGTCGTGATCATCAGACCGGCGATGGAGGCCGCGTTCTGCAGCGCGGTGCGGGTGACCTTGGTCGGATCCAGGATGCCGGCCTCGATCATGTCGACGTACTCGCCGGTGGCGGCGTTGTAGCCGTAGGCGCCCTTGCCTTCGATGACCTTGTTGAGGATGACCGACGGCTCTTCGCCGGCATTGGTCACGATCTCGCGCAGCGGCGCTTCCATCGCGCGCAGGGCGATGGCGATGCCGTGGTTCTGGTCTTCGTTGGCGCCCTTCAGCCCGCCGATGGCGGCCTTGGCGCGCAGCAGCGCGACGCCGCCGCCCGGGACGATGCCCTCTTCCACGGCAGCGCGGGTGGCGTGCAGCGCGTCTTCGACGCGAGCCTTCTTTTCCTTCATCTCGACTTCGGTGGCGGCGCCGACCTTGATGACGGCCACGCCGCCGGCCAGCTTGGCCACGCGCTCCTGCAGCTTCTCGCGGTCGTAGTCCGAGGAGGTCTCCTCGATCTGCGCCTTGATCTGCTTGATGCGCGCTTCGATGCCGGCGGTGTCGCCAGCGCCGTCGATGATGGTGGTGTTCTCCTTGGAGACCTGGATCTTCTTGGCGCGGCCCAGATCCTTGATCGTGGCCTTCTCCAGCTGCAGGCCCACTTCCTCGGAGATCACGGTGCCGCCGGTCAGCACGGCCATGTCTTCCAGCATCGCCTTGCGACGGTCGCCGAAGCCCGGCGCCTTGACGGCGCAGACCTTGACGATGCCGCGGATGGTGTTGACCACCAGGGTCGCCAGGGCTTCGCCCTCGACTTCCTCGGCCACGATCAGCAGCGGCTTACCGGCCTTGGCGACGCCTTCCAGCACCGGCAGCAGGTCGCGCACGTTGGAGATCTTCTTGTCGTGCAGCAGGATGAACGGATCGTCCAGCTCGGCCTGCATCGACTGCTGGTTGTTGATGAAGTACGGCGACAGGTAGCCGCGGTCGAACTGCATGCCCTCGACCACGTCCAGCTCGTTCTCCAGGCCCGAGCCGTCTTCGACGGTGATCACGCCTTCCTTGCCGACCTTGTCCATCGCCTGAGCGATCAGGTCGCCGATGTTGTGGTCGGAGTTGGCGGAGATCGCGCCGACCTGGGCGATTTCCTTGGAGGTGGACGAGGGCTTGGACAGCTTCTTCAGCTCGCCCACGGCCTCGGTCACGGCCTTGTCGATGCCGCGCTTGAGGTCCATCGGGTTCATGCCGGCGGCGACCGCCTTCATGCCCTCGCGGATCAGCGCCTGCGCCAGCACGGTGGCGGTGGTGGTGCCGTCGCCGGCGTTGTCGGAGGTCTTGGAAGCGACTTCCTTGACCATCTGCGCGCCCATGTTCTCGAACTTGTCGGCCAGTTCGATCTCCTTGGCGACGGACACGCCGTCCTTGGTGATCGTCGGCGCGCCGAAGCTCTTCTCGAGCACGACGTTGCGGCCCTTCGGGCCCAGGGTGGCCTTGACGGCATTGGCGAGCACGTTGACGCCGCGCACCATCTTCGCGCGCGCGTCCTCACCGAAACGGATTTCCTTGGCAGCCATTAGTGTTAACTCCGGAATTCGTGATGTGTGATTCGTGATTGGCTAGGAGCGATGCGATTCGGACCGCTGGCGATTGGTCGCGCGTTGCGCTTTACCAGTCGCCGATCGCGAATCGCGGCTCATCAGCCGATGACGGCGAAGATGTCGTCTTCTTTGACGACCAGGTATTCGGTGCCGTCCAGCTTCACCTCGGTGCCGCTGTACTTGCCGAACAGCACCTTGTCGCCGGCCTTGACCTTGGGCGCGCGCAGGTTGCCGTTGTCGAACACCTTGCCTTCGCCGACCGCGACGACTTCGCCCTTGATCGGCTTTTCGGTGGCCGAATCCGGGATCACGATCCCGCCAGCGGAGACCTTTTCTTCTTCCATGCGCTTGATGACCACGCGGTCGTAGAGCGGCTTGATGTTCATTGGCAACCTCTAAGTGGTTGAATGGGTGGGGAAAGATCGTAAATTTTAGCAGTCGCCCCGGCGGAGTGCCAATGCCGGGGACAAAAACGCCCGGAGAACCGGGATGGCCAGGAGATGGGGCGGCGGCGGGGCTTTTCAAGCGTGGGGCGCGCAGATCGTCTTGGGACGGCACCAGGGGCCACCCAACGATGCCGCGCGCGGGCTCACAGCCGCGCCCGGGGCGGTCGGCTCACTATAGAAAAGGCCAGGGCCCGCGGGCCCGGCGCACGCTGGATACAGCGACTTTGCGCTTCGGGAACGCCCAAAAGAAAAGAGCGCGTCCCGTGGAACGCGCTCTTTGGTGCGGAGATGGCCGTCCTCAGCATGGCGCGATCCTGCGCCCCTTCCCCCGAACCGACCTCGTGTCGTTTGCCCACATCCCTGTCGGCGTGGGGCCATGTTGTTCACTGTTCGTCACGTTTTCTAGACCCTACCCCGGTTTTTTTGCCGACTTCCGGTAGCACGGCTGAGCGCCGGAGCCCGTCGCTGTTGACATCTGACCGGGGATAAAGCCCACTTTGCTACCGAAAGAGCACAAGGTACTGCCTATATCGGTAGCCTGGTGAGCTTTGGTAGCAAACGGCTATTTTGTAGGCAAAAATGCTCGAATCCCACCCAGCAAGGAGCGCTAGATGACACCACAACAACGGATCAGATTGGCCCGCCGCCACGCCGGCATGTCGCAAGCGGCCCTGGGCGCCGCCGTAGGCGTGCAGCGTAGCGCGGTGGGGCACTGGGAAAGTGCACAAGGCAAGTTCCCCAGCGTGGCGCATTTGCGCGAAGTCGCGCTGGTCACCGGCGTGCAGTTCGAATGGCTGGCCACCGGCCGCGGCAAGATGAATCTCTCGGCCGACACCGAAATGGATTCGGTGGCCGCGGCCGAGGCGCTGCTGGTCGACGACCCGCTGGAGCTGCGCCTGATCGTGGCCTTCCGCGACACGCCCACCAAGTCCAAGGCGCCGCTGGTGGAAATCGCCGAACAACTGGCGGAACTGCGCACTGGCCGGCCGCGCGCCAACGCCGCCAAGGGCCCGCGCGTGGTGCTGTAACGCGGCTGCGCAGCCGCTGCGCAACCGTCAGGCGCCGTCACGGCCGGCGCCTTTGCCGCACTGCATCAAGCCCTGTCACAAAGGCCGCATAGACTCGCCCGACCACCTTTGGGGAAAGGGAGTCGCCCATGTCGTCGTCTTTGCGCCGTTCCGCGCTGTACCTGCTGCTCGCCGCCGCGCTGCCCACCGCCGCACCGGCCGCCGTCTTCATCAACGAATTCCACTACGACGACGCCACCTCCAGCGGCGACGTCGGCGAGAAGATCGAGGTCGTCGCCACCGCCGGCGAAACCCTCAGCAACTACCGCATCTACCTGTACAACGGCGCCACGCCTTCGGCCGCCGTCACCTACGACAACGACCTGCTGCCCGCCGGCAGCGTGGTGGCCTGCGGCGGCAGCGTGCGCATCGCCGTGCTCAGCTACCCCACCAACGGCATCCAGAACGGCAGCAACGACGGCTTCGCCCTGGTCGACGGCAGCGGCAACGTGGTCCAGTTCCTGAGCTACGAAGGCGCGATCACCGCCTCCGGCGGCCCGGCCTCGGGCATGACCAGCACCAATCTGCCGGTGTCCGAAACCGGCTCCACGCCGGCCGGCACCTCGCTGCGCCTGTCCGGCACCGGCAGCAGCTACGCCAACTTCAGCTGGCAGCCCTCGGCCACGCAGAGCTTCGGTGCCTGCAACGCCGGCCAGACCTTCTCCACGCCGAACCCGGCGCCCACCGTGACCTCGACCACGCCGGCCAACGGCAGCAACACCTTCCCGGCCGCGGGCGACCTGCAGGTGAGCTTCAGCGAAGCGGTGACCCTGGGCAGCGGCGCGCTGACCCTGAGCTGCGCCAGCTCGGGCGCGGTCGCGCTGACCTATCCGTCCAGCGGCACCAGCTTCACCGCCTCCACCGGCACCGCACTGGTCGCCGGCGAGGCCTGCACCTACACCGTGGTCGCCAGCCAGGTCACCGACAGCGGCGGCGCGCATCCGGCGGCCAACACCGTGGTCAACTTCAACGTCGCCAGCGGCGGCGGTGGCGGCGGCTACTACGCCCACGTCAACACCAGCAGCGCCAGCCAGCTGCGCTGCTCGCTGCACGAGACCATCAAGGGCCACACGGTCTATCCCTACAGCGGCGGCACCACCAACACCTGGACCATCCTGGAAATCGCCGACGAGGATCCGAACAACGCCGGCCGCATCCTCGATGCCTACCGCAACCGCAGCTACCTCAAGGTCACCGACCGCGCGGGCAGCGGCAGCGGCCTGAAGTACAACCGCGAGCACACCTGGCCGAACTCGCTGGGCTTCGGCAGCGCCACCGGCAACCTGGGTCTGCCGCACGGGCCCTACACCGACACCCACATGCTGTACCTGACCGACGCCACCTGGAACGCCGACCGCGGCAACAAGCCTTACGCGGACTGCACCCTGGCCAGCGGCTGCGGCGAGCGCATCACCGAGGCCAACGCCGGCTACGGCGGCGGCAGCGGCGTGTACCCGGGCAATTCCAACTGGGTCAAGACGCCCGACGGCAACGCCGGCTCGTTCCAGGTCTGGAACCACATGAAGGGCAACATGGCGCGCGCGGTGATGTACATGGCGATCCGCTACGAAGGCGGCACCCATCCCGTCACCGGCCAGAGCGAGCCGGACCTGGAGCTGACCGACAACCGCAGCCAGATCGTGATCACCTCGTCCTCGCCGGCCTACATGGGCCTGCTCAGCACCCTGCTGGCCTGGCACACCCAGGACCCGCCGGATGCCGCCGAGCTGGCGCGCAACGAAGTGATCTTCAGCTTCCAGGGCAACCGCAATCCCTTCATCGATCACCCGGAATGGGCGAGCTCGGCGCTGTTCACCTCGGCCAAACCGGCCAACTGCACGCTGATCCCGTAAGCGATCGCAAGGCAGCACCCCGAACGCCCGCGCAATGCGGGCGTTCGTTTTCCCGCATTCGCGCACTGCTTTGGGGTAGGAGCGGCGTAAGCCGCGACCACGCCACGCCGAACGGCTACGCAAACGGGGGACTCACCTCGCCCCCTCCGATGGCCAGCGCAGATTTCTGTGGGAGCGGCGTAAGCCGCGATGGCGACGCTCCGGGACAGGACGCGGTCGCGGCTCACGCCGCTCCTACCCCAAAGCCGAAGCACTGCTTGGCCGCCCCGCAACACTCCGTAGCCCGCTCCACGGTCGCCGCGCCCGGGGCCGGGCATTACACTGCGGCCCTCATGCCCGCCCCCTCGCCCGTGCGCCTGGTGTTCAGCACCTGCCCCGACCCAGCCAGCGCCGACGCGATCGCGCAGGCGCTGGTGGGCGAGCGCCTGGCCGCCTGCGTGAGCCGCTGGCCCGGGCTGCGCTCCAGCTACCGCTGGCAAGGCGCGGTGGAAAGCGCGGACGAAGTGCAGTTGCTGATCAAGACCACCGCCGACCGGCTCGACGCCCTGCTGGCGCGGCTGGTCGAACTGCATCCGTATGAACTGCCGGAGGCGATCGCGGTCGAAGCCCACGGCGGCCTGCCCCGGTACTTGGACTGGGTGGCCGAACAGACCCGAGACGATGACTGACGCCCTAGCCTCCCGCGCGCGCCGTGCCGCGCCCGCCGCCCTCGCGCTGTGCGCCCTGGTCTTGTCGCTGTTCGCCGCGCCGGCAATGGCCATCGACGAATCGGACCTGCTGCCAGTGGACCAGGCCTTCGCGCTCAGCGCCGAAGCCCCGGCCGCCGACCGCATCGCGCTGCGCTGGAAGATCGCCGACGGCTACTACCTCTACAAGCACCGCATTTCGGTCAAGACCGATCCGGCCTTCGCCGCGCAGGCGCTGCAGCTGCCCAAGGGCGAGTCGCACACCGACGAGTTCTTCGGCCAGGTCGAGACCTACCGCAAAACACTGAGCGCGACCTTGCCCGGCCGCACCGGCCCGGCCCAGGTGACCGTGCAGGTGAAGTACCAGGGCTGCGCGGACGCGGGCATCTGCTACCCGCCGCAGACCCGCAGCCTCACCGTCGCGCTGCCCGTGGCGGCCAATGCCGCGGCCGCCGGCAACGACGAACCGCTGGTGCGCTTCGGCAACGCCGGCGGCGGCGCGCCGCCGCTGGGCGGCGGCCTGCTGGGCGGGCCCAGCCCCGCGCCCGGCGCCGGCACCGACGCGCTGCCGCTGCCGCCGGAGCAGGCCTTCGGTTTCGAGGCCATCGCCGGCGACGGCAACACCCTGCTGCTGCGCTTCACTCCGGCGCGCGGCTATTACCTGTACCGCGACAAGACCTCGTTCAAGCTCGATGCCGGCGCAGCCAAGGCCGGCATCGCCCTGGGCGCGCCGCGTTGGCCGCGCGGCAGCGCGCACCGCGACGAGCACTTCGGCCAGGTGATCGTGTACTTCGACCAGATCGACGTGCCGCTGCCGCTGCAGCGCAGCCGCGAGGACGCGGCCAAGCTGGTGCTGACCGCGAACTTCATGGGCTGCCAGACCGACGGCATCTGCTACCCGCCGATGACGCGCACGGTGGCGGTGGATCTGCCGCGCGGCAGCTTGAGTGCCGCGACGACGGCCGCAACCACAGCCGACGCGGTGCCGTTGGAAACGAATGCGGCCACGGCGGCCGCCACCGGCGCCGCGCCTGTCGCCAACGCGGCGCCGGACGCGACCCTCGCGCCCGCAAGCGCGACGGCCACCGACGCCGCAAACACCGCCGCGCCCGCCGCCGCAGGCCAAGCCGAAGACAGCCGCCTGGCCGCGGATCTGTCCGGCCCGCACCGCTGGCTGGCGCTGCTGAGCTTCCTCGGCCTGGGCGTGGCGCTGTCGTTCACGCCTTGCGTGCTGCCGATGATCCCGATCCTGTCGGGCCTGATCGCCGGCCACGGCCCCGGCATCGGCGTGCGCCGCGCCTTCACCTTGTCGCTGGTGTACGTGCTGGCCAACGCCGTGGTGTTCGCCATCGCCGGCGTGGTCGCCGCCAGCCTGGGCGCGAACCTGCAGATCCTGTTCCAGACGCCGTGGGTGATCGTCGCCTTCGCCCTGCTGTTCGTGCTGCTGTCGCTGTCCAGCTTCGGCCTGTACGAACTGCAGCTGCCGCACGCGTTGCGCTCGCGCCTGGGCACGCTCAGCGACCGCCAGCAAGGCGGCTCCTGGGCCGGCGTGGCGGCGATGGGCGCGCTGTCCTCGCTGATCGTCGGCCCCTGCGTGGCGCCGCCGCTGGCCGCGGCGGTGCTGTACATCGGCCAGACCGGCGACCCCTGGTTCGGCGGCGCGGCGCTGTTCCTGCTCGCGCTGGGCATGGGCGTGCCGCTGCTGGCCTTCGGCGTGGCCGCGGGCAAGGGCCTGCCGACCAGCGGGCCGTGGATGGTCGGCGTGCAGCGCGCGTTCGGCTTCGTGTTCCTGGGCCTGGCGGTGTGGATGCTGGCGCGCATCCTGCCCGGCCCGGCCGCGCTGGCCTTGTGGGGCGCGCTGGCCTTCGCCGCCGCCGCGGCACTGGGCCTGGCCGCGAGCCGTCCGAGCGGGCGCAGCGGGCTGCGCGTGGCGGGTTGGGCCGCGGCCTTGCTGCTGGGCGTGGTGGGCGTGGCCCAGACCGTGGGCGCTCTGGCCGGCAGCAGCGATCCGCTGCAGCCGCTGGCCGGCCTGCGCGGCGGCACGCACGCGCAGCGCGAACTGCCGTTCCGCAAGATCAAATCGCTGGCCGACCTGCAGCGCGAAGTCGCCGCGGCCAAGACCGCCGGCCAGCCGCTGATGCTGGACTTCTATGCCGACTGGTGCGTGGCCTGCAAGGAAATGGAGAAGTACACCTTCACCCAGCCGCAGGTGCACGAAGCGCTGGACGGTTTCGTCCTGCTCAAGGCCGACGTGACCGCCAACGACGAACTCGATCAGGCGCTGATGCGCGAGCTGGGCATCGTCGGCCCGCCGGCCACGCTGTACTACCGCGACGGCAGCGAACGCCGCGAGTTGCGCCTGTTCGGCTACGAGCAAGCGCCCAAGTTCGTCGAACGCGTGCGGCGCGCGCGCTGATGGGCTCGACCGGCAAGGTCCTGCTGGTGGCCGGCCTGGCCGGCGTGCTCGGCGCGACGCTGGGCCTGTGGCTCAACGGCCCCGGCCCGCTGCTGCGCACCGAACTGGGCCAGCGCGTGCTGCAGGGCGCGATGGACTCCACCGCGCCGTCGCCGCCCGAGGATCTGGCCGTGGCCAAGCGCGGCGCGCCGGTGCCGGTGCTGGAACTGCCGTCGCTGGACGGCGCGCCGGTGCGGCTGCCGTCCGCCTACCCGGGCCGGCCGGTGCTGATCAATCTGTGGGCCAGCTGGTGCGGCCCCTGCATCCAGGAAATGCCGGAACTGGACCGCTACGCCAGCGCCCAGGGCGGCAACGGCGTGCAAGTGGTCGGCATCGCCCTGGACGACGCCGACGCCGTGCGCGCCTTCCTGCGACGCGTGCCGGTGCGCTACCCGATCCTGCTCGACCAGGCCGGCCCGCGCGACGCGGGCGTGCAGATGGGCAATCTCAAGGGCGTGCTGCCCTACACCGTGCTGGTGTCGCCGCAGGGACGGCTGCTGAAGCAGAAGATCGGCCCGTTCGAGCACGGCGAGATCGAAGCCTGGGTGCGCTCGGCGCAGTAGGCAGTTCCGCCCCGCTGCCGGCTGTCGGCCGGCGGATTTGACATGCCCCGGCAGGGCGGCCACTGTGCCTGAACCGGCATCGTGACGCCTGCGCGCCGCATCGTCGGCGATCGTTCCGGCAAATCGCGCCCGCTGCGCCGCCAGGCCCGATATTTTAGAGCCGCCACTCAAACAACCGCTTAAATTGTAACAACTTCGCCGATTTGGCGGCGAACTCCTGGACACCGGGACGGCCTTCACGCACACTGCCGCCCTCTGAAGGCCTCCGTCCGGTCCCGATGGCGAAGCTCCTGGTCCTGCACGGCCCCAACCTCAACCTGCTCGGCACCCGCGAGCCGGAGGTCTACGGCCGCACCACCCTGGCCCAGATCGATGACGACCTGCGCGGCCGCGCGCAGGCCGCCGGCCACGGCTACGACAGCCTGCAGTCCAACGCCGAGCACGTGCTGGTGGACCGGGTCCAGGCCGCGCGCGAGGACGGCACCGACCTGATCCTGATCAACCCGGCCGCCTTCACCCACACCTCCGTGGCACTGCGCGACGCGCTGGCGGCGGTGGCGATCCCCTTCATCGAGATCCACCTGTCCAACCCGCACCGCCGCGAAGAATTCCGCCGCACCAGCTATTTCAGCGACCTGGCGCTGGGCGTGGTCTGCGGCTTCGGCGCGGACAGCTACCGCTACGCGCTGGATGCGGCGCTGCAGCGGCTCTCGCACTCCTCCTGAACCCAACGCCCCGCCGCAACGGGGCATTACCTGAGGCCCGCTCCATGGACCTGCGCAAAATCAAGAAGCTGATCGACCTGCTCGAGGAATCCAACCTCGCCGAGATCGAGATCAAGGAAGGCGAAGAGTCGGTACGCCTGGCGCGTGCGCCCAAGGGCGGCTACGCCGTGGCCGCGCCGATGCCGGCCATGGTCGCCGAAGCGCGCCCGGCCCAGCCCATGCCCATGCACTCGCCCACCGAGGCGGCCACCGGCGGCAGCGCCAAGCCCGCCAACGACCTGCCCGACGGCCACGTGGTGCGCGCGCCCATGGTCGGCACCTTCTACGCCTCGCCGGCGCCGGACAAGCCGGCCTTCGTCAGCGTGGGCCAGGCGGTCAAGGCCGGCGACACCCTGGGCATCATCGAGGCGATGAAGATGTTCAACCCGATCGAGGCCGACGTGTCCGGCACCGTGCTCAAGGTGCTGGCCGAGAGCGGCCAGCCGATCGAGTTCGATCAGCCCTTGTTCGTGATCGGCTGAGGCGACCTCCATGCTGGATAAGGTCGTAATCGCCAATCGCGGAGAGATCGCGCTGCGCATCCTGCGCGCTTGCCACGCGCTGGGCATCCGCACGGTCGCGGTGCACTCCACCGTGGACCGCAACCTCAAGCACGTGGCCATGGCCGACGAGTCGGTCTGCATCGGTCCGGCGCCGTCGACCGAGAGCTACCTCAACATGGCCTCGATCATCGCCGCGGCCGAGGTCACCGACGCCCAGGCCATCCACCCCGGCTACGGCTTCCTCAGCGAGAACGCCGACTTCGCCGAGCGCGTGGAGCAGTCCGGCTTCATCTTCATCGGGCCCAAGGCCGACACCATCCGCCTGATGGGCGACAAGGTCGAAGCCATCCGCGCGATGAAGGACGCCGGCGTGCCCTGCGTGCCCGGCAGCGGCGGCCCGCTCGGCGACGACAACACCACCAACATCAAGATCGCGCGCGAGATCGGCTACCCGATCATCGTCAAGGCCGCCGGCGGCGGCGGCGGCCGCGGCATGCGCGTGGTGCATACCGAAGCCCATCTCAACGCCGCCATCCAGACCACCAAGTCCGAGGCCAAGGCCGCCTTCGGCAACGACATGGTGTACATGGAGAAGTTCCTGGAGAACCCGCGCCACGTGGAGATCCAGGTGCTGGCCGACGGCCAGGGCAACGCCATCCACCTGGGCGAGCGCGATTGCTCGATGCAGCGCCGCCACCAGAAGGTGGTCGAGGAAGCGCCGGCGCCGGGCATCACCCCCGAGCAGCGCGCCGAAATCGGCAAGGTCTGCGTCGAGGCCTGCCTGCGCATCGGCTACCGCGGCGCCGGCACCTTCGAGTTCCTGTACGAAAACGGCCGCTTCTATTTCATCGAGATGAACACCCGCATCCAGGTGGAGCACCCGGTGACCGAGCTGGTGACCGGCATCGACCTGGTGCGCGAGCAGCTGATGATCGCCGCCGGCCACAAGCTGTCGATCAAGCAGAGCGACGTGGTCCTGGAAGGCCATGCGATCGAATGCCGCATCAATGCCGAGGACCCGGACAGCTTCCTGCCCAGCCCCGGCCTGATCCAGCACTTCCACGCCCCCGGCGGCCCCGGCGTGCGCGTGGACAGCCACATCTACGAGGGTTACCGGGTTCCGGCCAACTACGACTCGATGATCGGCAAGCTGATCGTGCATGGCCGCGACCGCGAGACCGCGATCGCGCGCATGCGCGTGGCGCTGAGCGAGATGGTGGTGGACGGCATCAAGACCAACATCCCGCTGCAGCAGCGCATCCTGTCCGACGCGGGCTTCCAGCAGGGCGGCATGAACATCCACTACCTGGAAAAGCGGCTCAAGGAGCAGAAGGAAAAGTCGATCTCGATCGTCTGAGCTTCTGCGGATTCCGCCGAGACGGCGCCGGGTCACCGGCGCCGTTTTCGTTTGCGGCCCACGGCCCTGCTTCTAACCCGTCATTCCGGCGAAAGCCGGAACCCATGTTGCTGTTGTAGTTCGTGCAGCGCCGCCGCGACATTGATCGCGCGAAGATCAAAATGGGTTCCGGCTTTCGCCGGAATGACGGGGCAGATTTACCGCCGGATGTACGGAAGGCGGGCGCCTATCCGTCGCTAGCCAAAGCACCGCCGCGCCGGCCTTGCGCCGGCGCGAAACCGCCGACTGCGCTGCGCTCAGTTCAGATTGAGCTGGCGCGTGTCGCGCACGTCGCCGACCGAGGTGCCGACCGTGCCGCCGCCCAGCGGCAGGTTGCCGCCCGGCAGACTGGTGCTCGGCGCTTCCTGGCCGGCCTGCGCCTGGGTGCCGGGAATCGGCTGCACGCCGCTGCCCGAAGCCGGGCTCACGATCATCACGTACTCGCTGGAGCCGTCGGGCCAGACCACCTTGAAGGTGCTGCCCGGCGGCAACGACGAGAACGGCGTGCCGCTCTGCGCGCGGTACATCGCCGCGATCTGCGCCGAACTGGTGCGCCGCATCTCCTCCGGCGAGTGCACCGTGGTCACCGCGACTTGCGACAGCTCGCTGTAATCGTCGGCGAGCACGTCGATCACGACCCCGGCCGCGCCCACCGAATAGGCGACGAACAGCAGCACCCAAAAATAGAACTTGGCCTTGTGCACGAAGCGTTTGTTTTTCATCTCTTGGTCCTCTCTCCGCCCACCAGGCTGTCGACCAGGCCGTTCAACACCGTCGCCCCCTGCCGCGGCACCGCCGCGTCGAAGACGAAACCGTCGAAGTCCTGATCGGGGTCCTGCGAGCAGATGCCACCGTTGGCGCAGTAATTCGTCATCAGCACGCTATTGGGGCCGCACGGCAGCCCCAGTCTGCAAGCGGCCAGTTGCCAGGCCAGTTCCGAGAACTGGCTGCCGGACACCGGGCCGTAGAAATCGCGCCTGCCGCTGCTGGTGATGCCCATGCGCGGCGACAGCGCGAAGTAGGCATCGGGGTCCAGCGAATTGCGCACGCGCTCGATCAGGTCGCGTATGTAGCCATCGTCGCCCTGCAGCGGATGGTCCATGGTCAGCAGCGAGGCCTCGGCGGCCAGGTTGCCGGCCTTGGCCGCGCGCAGCCGATTGCCCAGGATGGACGCATACGACAGGTCGTCGTTCGGGCTGAAACGCGCGCAGCGCGCGCTGACCCGGTTGCGCGCCGCGCTC
Organism: Lysobacter silvisoli; assembly: GCF_003382365.1. Taxonomy (NCBI): domain Bacteria; kingdom Pseudomonadati; phylum Pseudomonadota; class Gammaproteobacteria; order Lysobacterales; family Lysobacteraceae; genus Lysobacter; species Lysobacter silvisoli. Next base: position 130,336 of record NZ_QTSU01000004.1, read on the forward strand.
ATCGCCGCCGAGGTGCGCAAGCCCATGCCGGCGATGGCCTGGGTGTCGCGGCCGTAGTTGGCCGGCGAGCTGGCGTAGCTGGAGCAGTAGTCCTGCACCTGGCTGTACATCCAGGTGGCGTCGGCGTCGCCGGCGCGCATCGCCGGCAGCAGGTCCTGGGCGTAGCGGTACAGGTCGTCGCTGCGCTCGAAACGGTCGCGCAGCTGCTGCGCCGGCGTCGGCGCGCGCTGCGGTTGCGCTCGCGCGTGGCTGCGCGCGACCGCGGTGTCCACTGCGCCGCCCGCCGTTGCGGGCCGCGCGGCTTCGCGTCCGGCCACCACCGGCGCATCCGCCAGCGGCACGATGTCCTGGCCGCGGCGCGCGTACAGCACGCCGCCGCCGAGCATGGCCAGCGCCGCCATCCACAGCAAAGGCCGGCCCGGCGCGCGGAAACCGGCGCGCGCCGCCTGCAACGGCTTGGCTAGCGGGGATGTCAGCGAATCGGGCATGCGCTCCTGGGTCCTGGCGCCACCATGGCAGCCTGACTAGGCGGACGCTGCCGGCCGGCGCGGCGAGCCGCGCGGACGGATTCCGCCTGGACGGCACGAATAGTAATGCAAGCCGCCGGCCGCCGCCGGAACGGCGGACCAACGGCCGGTGCGGGGCGGCGCGCGGTGGGGATGGGATAATGCCGGCCTGCCCCCGCCACCGATGCACGAATGCCCTTCCTGGAACTGACCCTGCCCTGCCGCGAATCCGAACAGCCGCGCTTCGAGGCCGCCCTGGACGACGTGGGCGCTCTGGCCGTGACCCTGATCGACGCCGACGCGGACACCGACAACGAGCACGCCATCCTCGAGCCCGGCGTCGGCGAAACCCCGCTGTGGCAGGAGATCGTGCTCAGCGCCCTGTTCCCCGAGGACACCGACGCGCTGGTGCTGCTGGCCGCGCTGGAATCCTTCGACCCCGGCCTGGACTGGACCCAGGCGCGCTTCCGCAAGGTCGAGGACCAGGACTGGGAACGTGCCTGGATGGACCAGTACGAGCCGCTGCGCTTCGGCGCGCGCACCTGGATCGTGCCCTGGAACCAGGAACTGCCCGACGAGGCCGGCGCCCACGCCGCCGTGGTGCGCCTGGACCCGGGCCTGGCCTTCGGCTCCGGCACCCACCCCACCACCGCGCTGTGCCTGCAGTGGCTGGACGGCCTGGCCGCGGCCGGCGAACTGCAGGGCCGGCGCGTGCTCGATTTCGGCTGCGGCTCCGGCATCCTGGCCCTGGCCGCGCTCAAGCTCGGCGCGGCCGACGCGGTAGGCGTGGACAACGACCCCCAGGCGGTGATCGCCACCGCCGACAACGCCCAGCGCAACGGCGAATCCGAACGCATGGCCGTGTACCTGCCGCAGGACGAACCGGCGGCCACGTACCCGGTGGTGGTCGCCAACATCCTGGCCTCGGCGCTGATCGCGCTGGCCGATGCGCTGGCCGCGCGCGTGGCCCCGGGCGGCCGCATCGCCCTGTCCGGCATCCTGGCCGGGCAGGAGGACGAGGTGCTCGCGCGCTACGCCCAGGACTTCGACGAGCTGCGCGCCGACCGCCTGGACGACTGGATGCGGGTAACGGGTACGCGGCGCGGCTGAGGCGGAAAGCCTAAAGTCAAAATGGGTTCCGGCTTGCGCCGGAATGGCGGGCAAGCGCATGGCGCCGAGCGAAAAGCAGTCCTCTCCAGACCGTCATTCCGGCGCAAGCCGGAACCCATTTTGATCTCGCTCCCCGGCTGCATCCGCATCCCCGAAGACACGACACCGGTAGCGCAACGCGTACCGCCCGGATGCGGACGGCGTGGCCGCATGCTTGAATAGGCCGATGTTCGTCGCCTGCCCTCATTGCGGATTCCTGGTCGCGCTGGTCCTGCCGTCCTCCGGCAGCGGCGCGCGCGAAACGCCGTCGCACTGCCCGCGCTGCGAGCGTCCGCTGCAGGCCGATGCCGCGGACGCCGCTGCCGTCGACAGCGCAGCGCCCACCGAAGCCGAGGCCGTGCCCGACGAAGCGCCGGCGCCCGAGCCCACCGGCGACGCGGTCGCCGCAACCGACAGCCACGAATCCGAACCCGTCGCAGACACCGGCACCGTCACCGCCGATGCGCCGGTCGAAGCCACCCTCGACGCCGCCGTCGCCGCTTCGGCCCTGCCCGATACGCGCACGCGCCCGGCCCGCGCCGCGCGCGCCCGGGTCAAGCGCGACGCACCCAGCTTCGCCCGCACGATCACCACCGACGCCGCACCGCGCCGCCACGATGGGCGCGCGCTGGCCGCCGTCGTCGCCCTGGTCCTGGCGCTGGCCTTGCAACTGGTCTTGGCGCAACGCCAGGAGCTCGCCGCCGACGCGCGCTGGCGCCCCCTGGTCGGCGCGGTCTGCGCGGTCCTGCAATGCAGCCTGCCGCCCTGGCACGAACCCACCGCCTACACCATGCTCGGCCGCAACGTGCGCCCCAGCCCCGGCGCGCCCGGCGTGCTGCGGGTGGACGCGAGCTTCCGCAACGACGCGCGTTGGCCGCAGCGCTGGCCGACCCTGCTGCTGACCCTGTCCGATGTCGATGGCAGGGAAGTGGGACAGCGCGCGTTCGCTCCCGCGGACTACCGGCGCGGCCACAGGACAGCCGACGAACTGGCGCCGGGCCAAAGCGCGACAGTCCAACTGGACGTGGTCGAACCGGCGCCCCGCATCGTCGCATTCACCTTCGATTTCCGATGAAAACTGCGACGGTCGCGTTGTCCGCCGCGACCCGTGCGCGCTAGACTCCCCCTCCCGCCCGTCCGCCCGCGCCCTGCGCCAGGCACCTGCCCGGCGGGACGACACTGCCTCAGGGGACGCACTTGAACTCCGCATCCGATCGCAACGAAGCCACCCGCAGCGGCGCCCGCGTGCCGTTGCGCGATCACGTGGCGAGCTCGATCCGGCGTTACCTGGGCGACCTCAACGGCAGCGGCACCGAGAACCTCTACGAGATCGCGCTGCGCGAGCTGGAGATCCCGCTGTTCGCCGAAGTGCTGGAACATTGCGACGGCAACCAGAGCCGCGCGGCGGCGATGCTCGGCATCCATCGCGCCACCCTGCGCAAGAAGCTGCGCGAATACGGCCTCGAGTAATCCTCCCCGCTTTGGGGTAGGAGCGGCGTAAGCCGCGGCCGCGACCTTTCATCTGCGACGAATGCCGCGCTTGCCCCTGTAGGCGCTGCGCAAGCTGCGACCGCGAATCCGCAACTACGACGAACGCTGCGGTCTCTGCGGAATGTGCTTTCTGTAGGAGCGGCGTGAGCCGCGATCCGCTCCGAACTCGCGCAGGTGTTTGGGTGTGCTGGTTTAAGCAACAGCAACAGCTTCCGTCCGCAAGCGGCCGGGTCACTTTCTTTTGATAAGCGTCAAAAGAAAGTAACCAAAGAAAAGCGCTTCGCCAGAGCTCCCGTGCGAGATCGGAGTTTGCGCCGGGATTTTTCGATGGCACATCCTGTGCCAGCGAAAAACGGCGCACGTCCTGTGCGCCGCCCTCCGGGTCTTCTGTTGGGACGGCGACTTCGGTGCCCGAGCGAGGGTCGAGAGCATTCGCTTCGCTCACCCCCTCACCCTAACCCTCTCCCGCAAGCGGGAGAGGGGATGCATCCGACGCCTCTTGCTGCTTTAGCCCCTCTCCCGCATGCGGGAGAGGGGTTGGGGTGAGGGCACGCGGAGCCGCCATTCGCGACGAAAGTTCGCCCCTAGCGCCCACACCAACCTGCGCATAAAACGCCCGCGTACGGTCCACCACAGCGCCCAAAACCCGCCAAACCCGCAAAAAACCAAGGCTCCCACCACCCCCGCCCCGCTATAATTCCCCCGCCCTTCCGCTGCCCCAAACCCCGCATGACCTCCGATCGCCTGCCCGTCCGCCGGGCGCTGCTCTCCGTCTCCGACAAGAGCGGCCTGCTCGAACTCGCCCGCGCCCTGGCCGCGCACAACGTCGAACTGCTCTCCACCGGCGGCACCGCCAAGGCCCTGCGCGACGCCGGCCTGGCCGTGCGCGACGTGGCCGAGGTCACCGGTTTCCCGGAAATGATGGACGGCCGGGTCAAGACCCTGCACCCGCTGGTGCATGGCGGCCTGCTCGGCCGCGCCGGCATCGACGAAGCGGTGATGGCGCAGCACGGCATCGGCGCGATCGACCTGCTGGTGCTCAACCTGTATCCGTTCGAAAAAGTCTCGGCCAACCCCGACAGCTCGTTCGAGGACATCGTCGAAAACATCGACATCGGCGGCCCCGCCATGCTGCGTTCCGCGGCCAAGAACTTCGCCCGCGTCGCCGTCGCCACCGACCCGGCGCAGTACGCCGAGCTGATCGCCGAACTCGACGCCAACGCCGGCACGCTCGCCGCCAAGACCCGCTTCGCCCTGTCGGTGGCCGCGTTCAACCGCGTCGCCCAGTACGATGCCTGCATCGCCAACTATCTGTCCTCGCTCGACGCCGACGGCGCGCGCAGCCAGCAGTTCCCGTCGCAGCAGCACAGCAACTTCGTCAAGGTCATGGACCTGCGCTACGGCGAAAACCCGCACCAGCAGGGCGCGTTCTACCGCGACCTGTATCCGGTGCCGGGCACCCTGGCCACCTTCAGCCAGTTGCAGGGCAAGGAGCTGAGCTACAACAACCTGGCCGACGCCGACGCCGCCTGGGAGTGCGTGCGCCAGTTCGAGCGCCCCGCCTGCGTGATCGTCAAGCACGCCAACCCCTGCGGCGTGGCCGAGGGCGTGGCCTGCGGCGACGCTTATGAGCTGGCCTACGCCACCGATCCCACCTCGGCCTTCGGCGGCATCATCGCCTTCAACACCCAGCTCGACGCCGCCACCGCCAAGGCCATCCTCGACCGCCAGTTCGTCGAGGTGCTGATCGCTCCGGATTACGACGAAGCCGCGCTGGCCTACTGCGCCAAGAAGGCCAATGTGCGCGTGCTGCGCATTCCGCACGGCGACGGCCGCAACAACGTCGACGTCAAGCGCGTGGGCTCGGGCCTGCTGATGCAGAGCGCCGACATCCGCGAAGTCGGCCGCGACGAGCTCAAGGTGGTCAGCAAGCTGGCGCCCACCGACGCGCAGCTGAGCGACCTGCTGTTCGCCTGGCGCATCGCCAAGTTCGTCAAATCCAATGCCATCGTCTACGCCCGCGACCACCGCAGCATCGGCATCGGCGCGGGCCAGATGAGCCGCGTGGTCTCGGCCAAGATCGCCGCGCTCAAGGCCGAGGAAGCCGGCCTGGTTGTGCCCGGCTCGGTGATGGCCTCCGACGCCTTCTTCCCGTTCCGCGACGGCATCGACGCCGCCGCCGCCGCCGGCGTGCGCGCGGTGATCCAGCCGGGCGGCTCCATGCGCGACGCCGAAGTCATCGCCGCCGCCGACGAGCACGGCCTGGCGATGGTGTTCACCGGCGTGCGCCACTTCCGCCACTGAGCATGGCCGACCGCGGCGCGACCCTACGCGACGAACGCGCCGGCGACGCCGACGCGATCGGCCGTGTGGTCGCCGCGGCCTTCGCCGACCACCCGCACAGCCAGCAGACCGAACACCGCATCGTCGACGCCTTGCGCGCCGCCGATGCGATGACGCTGTCGCTGGTGGCCGAGCGCGACGGCCATATCGTCGCCCACGCCGCCTGGTCGCCGGTGCGCATCGACGGCGCCGACATCGGCTGGTACGGCCTGGGCCCGGTCGCGGTGGCGCCGGCCGTACAGGGCCGCGGCATCGGCCGCGCCCTGGTCGAGGCCGGACTCGCGCGCCTGCGCACGCTGGGCGCGCGCGGCTGCGTGGTCGCCGGCGACCCCGGCTATTACGGACGCTTCGGCTTCCGCGCCGATCCCGCGCTGCGCTACCCCGGCCTGCCACCCGAGTACTTCATGGCCCTGTCCTTCGACGGCTTCGTTAGCGGCACGGTCGCCTATCACCCCGCCTTCGACACGCCCTGACGTGCCGCTCGCGTAAAATTCGCATCCCCATCGGCGCGGCCCGCCGCGCGCTTTCGCAGGAGTAAGCATGAAAGTCCTGGTCATCGGTTCCGGCGGACGCGAGCACGCGCTGGCCTGGAAGCTGGCGCAATCCCCGCGCATCGCCGAGGTGCTGGTCGCGCCCGGCAACGCCGGCACCGCCACCGAGCCCGGCTGCCGCAACGTGGCCGTGGCCGCCACCGACATCGACGGCCTGCTGCAACTGGCCGCCGACGAAGGCGTGGCCGTGACCGTGGTCGGCCCCGAGGCGCCGCTGGTGGCTGGCGTGGTCGACCGCTTCCGCGCCGACGGCCGCCGCATCTTCGGCCCCACCGCCGCCGCCGCGCAACTGGAAGGCAGCAAGGCCTACGCCAAGGACTTCCTGGCCCGGCACCGGATTCCGACCGCGCACTACGCCGTGCACACCCACGTCGAAGAAGCGCTGGAATACGTGCGCGAGAAAGGCGCGCCCATCGTCATCAAGGCCGACGGCCTGGCCGCGGGCAAGGGCGTCATCGTCGCCATGACCCTGGCCGAAGCCGAAGCCGCGATCACCGACATGCTCGCCGACTACGCCTTCGGCGCCGCCGGCGCGCGCGTGGTCATCGAGGAATTCCTGGACGGCGAGGAAGCCAGCTTCATCTCCATGGTCGACGGCCGCACCGCCCTGCCCATGGCGACCTCGCAGGACCACAAGCGCGTGTTTGATGGCGACACCGGCCCCAACACCGGCGGCATGGGCGCCTACTCGCCCGCGCCCGTGGTCACGCCCGAGGTGCACGCGCGGGTCATGCGCGAAGTCGTCGAGCCCACCGTCCAGGGCATGATCGCCGACGGCATCCCGTTCACCGGCTTCCTCTACGCCGGCCTGATGATCGACCACAGCGGCGCGCCCAAGGTCATCGAATTCAACGTGCGCTTCGGCGACCCCGAAACCCAGCCGGTGATGCTGCGCCTGCAGTCCGACCTGCTCGACCTGGTCGAAGCCGCCATCGACGGCCGCCTGGACCAGGCCACGGCGCAGTGGGACCCGCGTCCCTCGCTGGGCGTGGTCATGGCCGCCGAGAACTACCCCGAAACGCCGCGTACCGGCGACCCGATCAGCTCCTGGGACGTGCCCGTACCGGAGGACAGCAAGGTCTTCCACGCCGGCACCAAACTCGTCGACGGCCAGGTGCTCACCGCCGGCGGCCGCGTGCTCTGCGTCTGCGCCCTGGGCGAGAGCGTCGCCGACGCCCAGCACCGCGCCTACGAAGCCGTGGCCGGCATCTCCTGGCACGGCGAATTCCACCGCCACGACATCGGCTGGCGCGCGATCGCGCGCGAACAACAAGCCGGCTGAGCGCCAGCGCAAAAACGAAACGGCCGGGGCGATCCCGGCCGTTTCGTTTCAGACTGTAGGAGCGGCGCAAGCCGCGACCACGACATCGCAGTCGCCGGCGCCGCTCTCCGCCAGCAACTAATGCACCGCCCCCGCCGCCTCCTCAGGCGCCGGCTGCAGCGACACCGCCACCTCTTCCAGCTCCGCGATCTCCTTATCCAGCGCCTCGTACAACTCGCCCTGGCGCGTCATCAATTCCTCGATCCGCTGCGCCTGCTTGAGCTTCTTCAGCTCGCCGTCGAACAACAGCCACTGCGCCGTCAGCTGCTCCACATAGTTCTTGGAGTAGTGGCGCATTTCCTTGAGCTGGTTCAACGTCGCATTCACGTGATCCAAAGGCGTCTTGGTATCGGCGGACATGGCAACCTCCTCTTCGCTAGTTCAGCCGCCAGGGTATCCAGGCCAAGCTGGCTGGACGCGAAACACAGCGCGCGCTCTTCACCCTGCCTAGACGACGCCGTGCGGTTCCGCGAACCGGCGTACAGAAGGGGCGCGGCCGGATCGCCGCCCCACCCGGTCTAGGCCCGCTAATCCGCCCAGGCTACTTTTCCGCTACCCCGCCGGCCCCGCTACTCCCGGACTAGGGGCTTTGCTAGGCTCGCCCGGCGAATCCTTCGCGCGAGCCGCACATCGACGTGCGGACCTGACCGGACCTGCAGGCCGCATGGCGCACAACCAGTTCGAGCTGCTCAAGCAACGGCGCTTCCTGCCGTTCTTCCTGACCCAGGCCCTGGGCGCGTTCAACGACAACGTCTACCGGCAGGCGATCATCGGCCTGTTGGGCTATATGAGCGTGAGTGCGGCCGACAAGACGCTGTACACCAACCTGGCGCCGGCGATCTTCATCCTGCCCTACTTCCTGTTCTCGGCCACCGCCGGCCAGATCGCCGAGAAGCTGGAGAAGTCCCGGCTGATCCGGATCACGACCACGATGGAAATCGTGATCATGTCGTTGGCGGCGATCGGCTTCTTCACCCACAACCTGATCGTGCTGTTGGCGGCGCTGTTCTGCACCGGCCTGCAATCGACGCTGTTCGGGCCGGTGAAGTACTCGATCCTGCCCTCGGTGCTCAAGCCCGAGGAACTGACCGGCGGCAACGGTTTGGTCGAGATGGGCACTTCGATCTCGATCCTGATCGGCATGATTTTCGGCGGCCTGATTTTCAAGATCGCCGGCGACCACGGCCCGACCGTGGCGGCGGTGACGATCATCGCCTTGGCCATCACCGGCAACTTGGTCAGCCGGGCGATTCCGCGTGCCGAGGCGGGCGCGCCAGAGTTGAAGATCAACTGGAACCCTATCCCCGAGTCGGTGGCCATCGTGCGCCTGGCGCGCAAGCAGGTCGCGGTACGCAACTCGATTTTGGGCGTGTCCTGGTTCTGGTTCGTGGGCACCGTACTGACCGGCAACATCCCCAACTACACCGAAATCCACCTCGGCATGGGCGATTGGTACGTGTTCCCGTTGGCGCTGTTTTCCATCGGCACCGGCGTGGGCTCGATGCTGTGCGAAAAGCTGTCGGCGCGCACCGTGGAAATCGGTCTGGTGCCGCTGGGCGCATTCGGCATCAGCGCCTTCCTGTTCGACCTGTACTTCGCCCGCACCGGCCTGCCGGCGGTCACCGGCCTGGACGTGGCCGGATTCATGCAGCAGCCGGGCAGCTGGCGCATCGTGATCGACTTGGTCGGCATCGGCCTGTTCACGGGCTTCTTCGTCGTCCCCCTGTTCGCCCTGATCCAAAGCCGCACGCCGAAGAACGAACTCTCGCGCGTGATCGCCGGCATGAACATCCAGAACGCGGCCTTCATCGTGCTGGCGGCGGTGCTGGGCCTGGTGGTGCAGCGCTTCTTCCACTGGACCATTCCGCAGGTGTTCCTGGCCCTGGCCGTGGCCAATGCGCTGGTGGCGATCTGGATCTTCACCCTGGTGCCCGAATTCCTGATGCGCTTCCTGAGCTGGGTGTTCGTGCGCACGCTGTACCGGCTGCGCGCGCAGGGCATGGAGCGGATTCCCGACGAGGGCCCGGCGCTGATCGTGTGCAACCACGTCAGCTACATGGACGCGCTGATCCTCAGCGCCAGCGTGCCGCGGCCGGTGCGTTTCGTCATGTACTACAAGATCTTCAACATTCCGGTGATGAGCTGGATCTTCCGCACCGCCAAGGCCATTCCGATCGCCGGCGCCAAGGAGAACCCGGAGGTGATGCGGCGCGCGTTCGAGGAGATCGAGGCCGCGCTGGCCGACGGCCAGCTGGTGGGCATCTTCCCCGAGGGCGCGCTGACCCGCGACGGCGAGATCGCCACCTTCAAGTCCGGCGTGGAGCACATCCTGGCCAAGAACCCGGTGCCGGTGATCCCGATGGCGCTGCGCGGCATGTGGAGCAGCATGTGGAGCCGCCGCGACTCGCGCCTGGGCCGCATGCGCGTGCCGCGCCGCTTCCGCGCCCATGTCGAGGTCATCGCGGGCGCGCCGGTAGCCGCGGCGGACGCCAGCGCCGAGCAGCTGGAGGCGCAGGTGCGGGCCCGGCGCGGCAGCGACGCGTGATCGTGGGGCGACGGTCGCCATGACGGCCACCGCCTGGGCGTAAAGCCCTGAAAACAGGGCCCGCGGGACTGACAGCCGTCGCGGGCCGCTGCTAGGATGCGCCCAGGGGCGTCGGCGGGAAGCCGGCGATCACAATAACGACTCAGAGGGGACACCCATGAACATGCCGCCGTCGGCCGCGCCCGCGCAGCCCATTCCCAACTACCTGGCCTGGTCGATCAGCATGACCGTGCTGGGCTTCTGTCTGTGCTGCATCATCGGTTGCGCGCCGGGCATCGTCGGCATCGTGTACGGCTCGCAGGTCAACAGCAAGGCCAACCAGGGCGACCTGGAAGGCGCGCGCAAAGCCTCCGAGAACGCCAAGATCTGGTGCTGGGTGGCCACCGCCGTGGTCGCGCTGGGCCTGCTGCTCAACATCGGCAGCTTCATGATGGGCGGCACCGCTCAGTACATGGAAATGATGCAGCAGATGCAGAACGCGCGCTGAGATGAGCGCGTTGCGTCAGCCCCGGTGGCGCGGATGGCATGCGGCGGCAGGCGCCGCCGCGGTCGCCGCAGCCGGGGCCGGCGTGTGGGTGTTGCGGCGCGTGGATCCCAACGCGCCCGACAGCCCGCTGCCGGGTTGTCTGTTCTATCACTTCACCGGCCTGTACTGCCCGGGCTGCGGGTCCACGCGTGCGCTGCACGGCCTGGTCCACGGCGACCTGGGCCAGTTCCTGGCGATGAACCCGCTGCTGGCGGTGGTGATGCCCGCGCTGCCGCTGCTGGTCCTGCACGGCATGGGCTACCGCCTGCCGCTGCCCAAGCGCGCCATCGACACCCTGCTCAGCGCCAAGTTCTGGTTGGGCCTGATGGGCGGTTACTGGGTGCTGCGCAACCTGCCGTGGTGGCCTTTCTCCTGGCTGGCGCCGGGCTGATCGCGCGCCGATCCGCAATCGAGTAATCCATGAACGCACCGCACGGCGAATACGTCCCCAATCACCTGGTCTGGGCGATCCTGACCACGCTGTTCTGCTGCCTGCCACTGGGCATCGTGTCCATCGTGTATGCCGCGCAGGTCGACGGCAAACGCGCCGCGGGCGACATCGTCGGCGCGCGCGCGGCCTCGCGCTCGGCCGGCAACTGGGCGCTGGCCTCGGCGCTGGCGGTGCCGGTGGCGCTGACCCTGTGGTTCCTGTTCTTCGGCGGGCTGGCGGTGATGGGCGCGATGTTGGAAGGGACGCGCTGAGTCGCCTTCTCAGCGCTCAATGAGCATGACGCTGAAGTCTCTGGATCCCGCTTCCGCGGGGATGACGAATCGGATTTACCGCCAGGTTTGGCCGCAATAATCCGCTAATCGCCCAAGCTCAACTCACGAAGCCCGCAATCACGAACAGCGCCAGCACCGCCAGCCACACCAGCAGGCTGCGCCAGACCAGGCTCATCGCATCGCGCAGTTCCGGCAGCTCCGAGGCCACCAGCGCGCTGCCGCCTTCCTCGGCGTATTCGGCGGCCTCTTCGGCCAGCTCGGTACGCACGCTCGCGCGTGCGACCGCGCCCAGGAAGCGGTTGTCCAGATTGAACGAGGCGCCGCCGGATTCGCGCCAGGCGCCGATCACGGTGTCGAAATTGCCGACCAGGGCCATGGCCAGGGTCAGCAGTTGCGCCACCGGCCATTCCAGGATCGCCAGCAGGGTGCGCGCGCCCGCGCCGGTCTCGCCGGGCACTTCGCGCGCGGCCTCGCCTTCCACCGCCAGCGCGGTCAGGCGGTACAGCACCGCGCCGAACGGGCCCAGCAGCAGGAACCAGAACAGCACGCCGAACCAGCGCCGCAGCGCGTTGCGGAACACCGCTTCCACCAGCGAGCCGCCGTCCAGCGACGGCGTCTCGCCTTCCGGCCACAGCCGCGCCGCGGCCTCGCGCCGCGACAGCGGGTCGCGCGCGGCGACGATCGCGTCCACGTCCAGGTCCAGATCGCGCGGCCCCCAGACGTAGAACAGCACCACCACGCCGAACACCAGCCCGGCCAGGCCGTACAGGGGTTCGTCCAGCGCCAGTTGGAACAGGCCCACCGCCAGCAGCGGCGGCAACAGGGCCAGGGCGATGCCCCAGCGGCCGCGCCACAGGCTGTCTTCGGGGAAACGCGAGCCCAGCCAGCGCAGCCAATCGGCGTACCAGGCGTAGTGCCGCACCGAGGCCGCCAGCGATTGCGCCAAGTGGCCCAGCACGAGCGCGACGACGGCGGCGATCAGCGTTTCTGACATTGCGGCGCGGCTCCCGGCGAATAACGTCTCAGCCGATTCTACCGTGGCTCAACGCGACGCACGCTCCTCGGCGGCCGCCAGCCAGCGGTCGATCAGCCAGCGCGAGATCGAGATGCTGGGCGACAGCAGCGGGCCTTCGTCGTCCTCGGCCGGCGGGCGCTCGCCGCGGCGCTGCGCCTGGCGCACCTCCTCGGCGGTGAACCAGCGCGCTTCCTCCAGCTCGTCGCCCACCTGCGGCTCGCCGGGCACGGCATCGGCGAAGAAACCCAGCATCAGCGCGCCCGGGAAGGGCCAGGGCTGCGAAGCCAGGTAACGGCAGCGCAGCACCTGCACGCCGGCCTCCTCGCGCACCTCGCGGGCCACGGTCTGCTCCAGCGATTCGCCGGGCTCGACGAAGCCGGCCAGCACCGAATAGCGGCGCGCCGGCCAACCGGTCTGGCGCCCGAGCAGCAGGCGCTCGCCGTCGCTGACGGCCACGATCACGGCAGGGTCGGTGCGCGGATAGTGTTCGGTCTCGCACTGCGTGCAGCGGCCTTGCCAGCCGCCGCGCGAGAACGCGACTTCGCCGCCGCACACGCCGCAATGGCGATTGCGGCTGCGCCAATGTTGCAACGCGCGCGCCTGGGCGAACACGCTGGCGTGCAGCGCCGGCCAATAGGCGGCGGCCGCGCGCAACTCGACCCGGCGCGGCGCTTCGAATGCGGTCAATGCGGCGTCCAGCGCGAACCAGGCGCCGCCGTCGGGCGCCAGGCCCAGGAACACGGCCGCGCCCACGCCGCCGGGGCCGGCGCTGAGCTCGGCACCGGTGGGCGCCAGCAGCGCGCGGTCCTCGTCGGCCAGGGCCTGGCCGGACTCGTCCAGCAGGATCACCCGCGCGGTGGACCACAGCGCGGTCAGCGCCTCGGGCTGGTCGCGCAGGTGGTCGGCACGGTCCAGCGCGGCGCGGCAAGCCGCGTCGCTACCGGCTTCGACGAAGGCGAACGGCGCGCGCTCGGTGGGGTCGGCGGGCTGGCTCACACCGCGAACGAGGAACCGCAGCCGCAGGTGGTCTTGGCGTTCGGATTGCGGATCACGAACTGCGCACCGTGCAGGCTCTCGGTGTAATCGACCACCGCGCCCATCAGGTACTGCAGGCTCAGCGGGTCCACCAGCAGGGTCACGCCGTCGGTCTGCACCGTCAGGTCGTCCTCGCCCTGTTGCTCGTCGAATTCGAAACCGTACTGGAAGCCCGAACAGCCGCCGCCCTGGATGTAGACGCGCAGCTTCAGCGCCGCATTGCCTTCTTCGGCGATCAGCTCGCGGACCTTGGCCGCGGCCGAGGCGGTGAATTCCAGCGGGCGCTCCAGCGACTGGTAGCCGGGCGCGGTGGGCAGAGCGGTGAGCGTTTCCATGCCATCAGGATGGGGCGCGCGGCGCGCGCATTCAAGCCGCGCCGGCCGAACGCTGCGGTCGGCCGCCGCAACGCCGGTTCATTCCACCGCGGCGGCGGCGCCGCTGTCGCGCGTGGCCTCGTCCCAGGTGAAGGACTGCTCCACCGCGGCGCCGCTTTGCGGGGTCAGCCGCACCGTGACCCGCACCGGGGTCAGGCCTGCGGGCAGGAACAGGTCGCCGTCGACCTGCTGGAAATACTTGAACGAATACGCCACGCCGGGCGCGTCGGCCTGCTGGCGCAGGTCGGACCAGTTCAGCTTCTGCAGCTTGCCGGCGCGGGTGCCTTCCACCGCCACGGTCAGGCGGCCGGCGCTGACCGCGCCGCGGTTGAGGTTCTGGGTCAGGGTGCTGGTGAAATGCCAGGCGCCGCCGGTCTGCGGCTGCACCCGCAGGGCGTGCACGGCCAGGCCGCGGCGCTGCGCGGTGGAGCCCACCAGGCGCTCGTAGAAGGCCACGTCGGCGCGCAGACCGGCGATCTCCTCGTCGCGCTCGGACAGGGTGCCCTGCAGGTCGCGGTTGGCCTCGCGGCTGATCTGGTCGGAGCGGGTCAGCGTGGTCACGCGCTGGCGCAGCTGCTCCAGCTCGGCCTGCTGGCTGCGCGCGTCGCGGACGGCGTCGGCCGAGGGCGGCGCCTCGGGCGCGACCGGCGACAGGCTGCGCCACAGGCCCCAGGCGCCGAAGCCGAGCACGGCGACCAGGGCCACGCCGGCGGCCGCGCGCCAGTGCGCCGGCGCGTTGCGCGGCGGGGGCGCGGAGCCGGGTTGGGGTTTGGGGGCGGTGTCGACCATGCCCCCATTAATAGGGCCCCGGCGGGGCCCGCGCAATGCGCTTCAGTCGGCCAGCGCGTGCGCGGTCACCGCCGCTTCAGCGGCGCCGCGGACTTCGCCAGCGGTGTCGGAGTGGATCAGGCGGCCGGTGAGCATGGAGCCGGCGATCATCTCGACCACCTTGTAATGCACGTTGCCCAGCACCCGCGCCTTGGCCGCCAGCTCCACGCGCTCGCCGGCATAGACGTCGCCGGTGAGCTCGCCGTTGATGACCACCACCGGCGCATGCACCTCGCCCTCGATGCTGCCGTTCTCGGCCAGGGTCAGCACCGCCGGCTGGCCCGGCTCGGCGATCACCTTGCCGACGATGCGGCCTTCGATATACAGACCGCCGCTGAACTGCAGGTCGCCGCGCATGACCACCTGCGGGCCGATCATGGTGTCGACCTGGCCGGGCGCGATCTGGGTGGGTTTGTTCTTGAACATGCTCAGGGTTCCGGGGCTCAGGTTTCCGAAGTGACGGTGGCGCCGCTGCGCCAGCCGAAGGTCTGGTCCACGCTCGCGTTCTCGCCGCGCAGGGAGACGCGCACGCGTTGCGGGGTGAAGCCGGCCGGCAGCATGACGCTGCCGTCGATCTGCTGGAAGTAGCGGAAGGAATAGTCCTGAGCCGGCACCGCGCTGCGCTGGTGCAGCTCGTCCCAGCCCACCGTGGTGAGCTTGCCGTTGCGCACGCCTTCCACCGCGAACTGCAGGCGGCCGGCGCTGATCGCGCCGCGGTTGAGGTTCTGGGTCAGCACGATGAGATAGCGCCAGGTGCCGCCGTTCTCGGGCGAGAACTGCGCCGAGTGCACGTTCAGGCCCTGGGCCTTGCCGGTGGAACCGACCAGGCGCTCGTAGAAGGCCACGTCGGCGCGCAGGTCGGCGATCTCTTCCTCGCGCTCGGCCAGCGCGCCCTGGATCTGCTTGTTGGCCACGCGGCTGATCTGGTCGGAGCGCTGCAAGGTGGCCTCGCGCTGCTCCAGCCGATCCAGGCGCGACTGGCGCTCGCGCAGCAGGGCGCGGGTGGCATCGAGCTCGGCGCTGAGCCGGGGCAGCTGCGGCGCCGCGCGCCAGGTCGCCCAGGCCCAGGCGCCGGCCAGGCTGGCCAGCCAGACGGCCGCCAACACGGCCGCGATCAGCGGCCGGCGGTCGGGCCGCTGCTGAACGATAACGAAGCGGGGCGGTGGTGCCTTGGCCATGCGACGGTGCGGCGGGGGCCGCAGGTGGTTCTATACTCGGCCGACAAGTCTAGCGGGGTTGTCGCCGTGTCCGATGCGCACCTGTTCGCAATTGGGGTAGTTCTCGCCTGGCTGGCGGGCATCCGGGTCTACCTGACGGTGTTCGGGGTCGGCCTGGCCGGCGCCCTGGGCTGGCTGGACCTGCCTCAGGCCCTGCAGGCCACCGAATCGCCCTGGGTCATCGGCGTCTCCGGCGCCCTGGCCGCCACCGAATTCTTCGCCGACAAGATCCCCGGCGTGGACTCGGGCTGGGACCTGCTGCACACCCTGCTGCGCGTGCCCGTGGGCGCCTTCCTGGCCGCGGCCACCCTGTCGCCCGACGGTCAGCTCGGCGCCGGCGCGCTGGCCACCGGCGCCGGCGTGGCCCTGGGCAGCCACCTGCTCAAGGCCGGCTCGCGCGTGCTGCTCAATACCTCGCCCGAACCGGTGACCAACTGGACCGCCTCGGTCGGCGAGGACGTGGCCGTGATCGGCACCCTGGCGCTGGTGTTCGCGCATCCGTGGCTGGCGCTGACCATCGTGGGCGTGATCACGCTGATGGTGGCGATGTTGCTGTGGTGGATTTGGCGGTTGCTGTTTCGTCGGGCGCCGAAGCCGAGTGTGGCGTAGGAAAGCGTTGCTTACGTCGTAAAGCGTCGGTTCGCGGTCGCGGCTCACGCCGCTCCTACCCCAAAGCGACAAGCACAAAAAAAAAGAAAGCCACCGGCGGGCCGGTGGCTTTCGTGTCTGGCTGGCAGCGGCGCATGCGCCGCGAGCTGGCTGGATAAGCGGGTCGCGACTCAGTCTTCGATCTTGGTCAGCAGATAGTTCTGCTCGCCCAGGCGATCGATCAGCGCCAGCTGGGTTTCGATCCAGTCGATGTGCTCTTCCTCGGAATCGAGGATGTCGGCGAACAGCTTGCGGCTGACGTAGTCGCCCACCGATTCGCAATGCTTGATCGCCTCGCGCAGCAGCGGCACCGCTTCCAGCTCCAGCGCCAGATCGCAGCTGAGCAGCTCGCGCGGGTTCTCGCCGATGCGCAGTTTGCCCAGCGCCTGGAAGTTCGGCAGGCCGTCCAGGAACAGGATGCGCTCGGACAGCTTGTCCGCGTGTTTCATCTCGTCGATGGACTCGTGGTACTCGTGCTCGGCGAGTTCCTTCAGGCCCCAGTTCTTCAGCATCTTGGCGTGCAGGAAGTACTGGTTGATCGCGGTCAGCTCGTTGTAGAGCGCCTTGTTGAGGAATTCGATGACTTTGGCGTCGCCCTTCATGGCGGTCTCCGGCCGTTGCGATGGCGGCACTCTAGACCTTTCGCGCGGACCATGACGGAACGCGAATCGAGTGCATTTCGCGCCGGGCGAAACGAGAAGGATTCAACGTGGAAGCGGCGGTCGCGCAGCGCGGCCGCGGGCGCGATCAGGCGGCTTGCGACAGCACCGGCAAGGGCAGCTCGCGCTGCGCGCGGGCGCGTTCGAGCAATTCGCTGGCCATGTCCAGGCAGCTGCCGCAGTTGGCGCCGGCACCGGTGCGCATGGTCAGCTCGGGCACGCTGCGGCACCCGGCCTCGGCGGCCTGGAGGATGTCGCGTTCGGTGACTCCGTTGCAGATGCAGACGTACACGGTGGCGTCGGTCGGGCTGAGCAGCCGGATGGCTGCGGGACCATTTCGCCAGGAATGAGAATGATTGTCAATTCGACGCAGGGTCGCCGCCGCCGCGGGCGTTCATCCCGGGTTGCCGCGCGCGCGGCCGCTGCCGGCAGCGGGCAGGCCAGGCCTCCGGGCTGCGCAGGTCCGGGCCGGGCGCCGGCACGGCCTGGGCGCCGGCGATGCGGCGCGCGAACGGGGCCAGGTGGCGCAGGGCGCTGGCGTAGACCCCGCGCTTGAACATCACCACGTGCTCCACCGGGTACCAGAAGTCCACCCAGCGCCAGTGGTCGAATTCGGGCTTATCGGTCAGGTCCAGGCGCAGGTCCGACTCCTCGCCCGTCAGGCGCAACAGGAACCAGACCTGCTTCTGGCCGATGCAGACCAGGCGGTCGTTGCGGCGGATCGCACGCTGGGGCAGGCGGTAACGCAGCCAGCCGGGGGTCGCCCCCAGCACTTCGACGTGCTGCGGCAGCAGCCCGGTTTCCTCGCGCAGCTCGCGGTACATGGCCTCGAGCGGCGTCTCGTCGGTGTTCATCCCGCCTTGCGGGAATTGCCAGCCGTCGCGATGCACGCGGCGGGCCCAGAACAAGCGGCCGTCGGGATGCATCAGCACGATGCCGACATTGGGCCTGTAGCCGTCCGGATCGATCACGATGCGGACTCCGAATTCACTGTGCCCGACTCTGCCACGGGCCCTGGCCGACCACAAGCCGGCCCGGGAGGATTGACGGCACCGGGCCCGGCATGAATAATTCGCGGTTCCCCGTGGCTATGTAGCTCAGCCGGTTAGAGCACAGCACTCATAATGCTGGGGTCGGTGGTTCGAGTCCACCCATAGCCACCAGATTCCCCAGCGGAATCCGGGCAGCGAAGAAACCCGCCGCGAGGCGGGTTTTTTGTTGGCCGCGCGCCCGCGAACGCATGCAGCCTCAGCCAGCGCGGCCGTATAGGCGAACATCCGACGCGGACGATCCGCGTTCGATCGGGCCCCTGCTCTCCCCCACCGCTCCGCCTGCGTCGGCAGCGACCCGGAACGGCGGGCGGTCGACTCCATTCGCTACGGCCAGGGCAGCCTCCGGACCCGATTCGGCCGGCCGTCGCATGCTGCCCGTTGACTTGTCTACCTACTGATAGGTAGATTTACGCCTCCTCACCATAGCGAAGCGTCCCCATGGGCATCTCACCGATCGGTTGGCTCCACACGCTGGGCAGCCTGCCGGCGATCCCGCTCGCCGCGTATCTGCTGGTCCGGCACGGGCGGATCGCGCCGGAGACCAAAGCCGGTCGCGCCTATTTCTGGTTCATGCTGCTGGGCGTGCTCACCGTCTACCCCATCGCCCGGCAGCCGGTGAGCGTGGTCATCGCCACCGTGACCTTGACCTTGCTGCTGCTGGGGTACGGCATCGCGATGTGGCGGCCGGCCCAGCGCCTGTGGACCTACCTGCAGACGATCGCGCTGAGCCTGACCGTGTTCCTGCTGATGGTGCCCACGGCGACCGAAAGCCTGCGCAGGCTTCCGGTCGGCGATCCGCTGGTGACAGACTTGAAGGACCCCTTGCTGCTGGGTGTGCAGGGCGCGCTCTTTCTGGCGCTGCTCGTCGGCATTCCGCTGCAAATGCGCGCGCTGTACAAGCAGCGCACCCATCGAGTCCAGGTAACGCGTTGATGCCGTCCGCAAGCCCCCTGCCCGCGTATTCGCCCAAGGCCCTGGAGATCGTTCGGCGCACGAACGAACTGTTGGCCGCGGGCGGCTACAACGGCTTCAGCTATGCCGACATCGCCGAATTGGTGCAGGTCAGGAAAGCCAGCATCCATCACCACTTCCCGGCCAAGGCCGACCTGGTCAAGGCCACGGTCGCTCTGCATCGCGAGGCGATGCGGCAAGGATTGCAGTCGCTGCAACAAGGGGTTGCCGATCCGTATGCGCGACTGATCGCCTACAGCCGCTATTGGGCCGAATGCATCCGCGAGTCGAATCCTCCGATCTGCATCTGCGCGCTGCTGGCGGCCGAACTGCCGGCCATCCCGGCGGAGGTCGCCGATGAGGTCCGAGGGCATTTCGACGGCCTGCAAGCCTGGCTCGCGCTGACGATGGAAGAAGGCGCGGCGAAGGGAACGGTGCGCCTGGCCGACACCCCGTCGGCGGAAGCGGCGATGTTCATGGCCTCAATCCACGGCGCGATGCTGTCCGCGCGCGCCGCCGGCAATGCGGCGCTTTTCTGGCAGATCGCGCAGTTGGCGACGGACCGGTTGAAGGCCCCATAGCGCCGCGTGCCGGCGGCCCGGCGGGGCTTGCGGCACAATATCGGCATGAACATCTTCAAAGTCTTCACCCTGGAAGCCGCGCACCGCCTGCCCAACGTGCCGGAAGGCCACAAATGCGCGCGTCTGCACGGCCATTCGTTCCGGGTCGAGATCCACCTGGACGGCCCGATCGGCGAGCACACCGGCTGGGTGATGGACTTCGCCGACGTGAAGCGCGCGTTCCAGCCGCTGTACGACCGGCTGGACCACCACTACCTCAACGACATCCCCGGCCTGGAGAACCCGACCAGCGAGCGGCTGGCGGTATGGATCTGGGAGCAGCTCAAGCCCGAGCTGCCGCTGCTGAGCGAAATCGTGGTCCACGAGACCTGCACTTCGGGCTGCCGCTACCGGGGCTGAGCCCGGCTCGGAGGCAGGCGCACGTCATTGTCCGGTCACCCTGGCCGCCCATGCTGGCGGCGCCATGGCGTCCACGCGCCACATAACCCGTTGATTTGGTTAGGCCGATGAATGGCCGGCAACCGCTCGTCGGATCGATGTTGCATCGCAACAAACCCCGGATTATGCTGCACCGCACAATCCGGGCATCCCCCCGGCCCGGACCACAACGCATTCCAGGAGCCAGCCATGTACCAGCAGTTCAACGAGCAGTTCGCCGCCGCGACGCGTCAGTTCGCTGACACGGCCGCTCAGGTCAACCGTCTGACCCTCGACAACGCCGAGGCCGTGTTCGGCCTGCAGCTGGCCGCGATCGAAGACCGCGTCAACGCCACCTTCGCTTTCTTCGGCGAAGCCGCCGAAGCCCGCGACTTCGACGCCCTCAAGACCCTGTGGCCGAAGGGCGTGCAGGTGGCCCGCGAGAACGTCGAGCGCGCCGTCGCCACCGGTCAGGAAGTCTTCGGCCGCACCCTGAAGGCCAACGAAGCCATCGGCGAGCTGGCCAAGTCGCAGATCGAGTCGACCGCCAAGACCGCTCAGGCCAACGTCGAGAAGGCCGCCAAGGCCGCGACCAAGGTCGCCAAGTAAGTCGCAAAGTCTCTCTCCTCGTCGACCCCCGACGGACACGAAACCCGGCAGCGCGAGCTGCCGGGTTTTTTGTTTTTGGCGGCGGCCGGTGCCGAGCGGGATCGCAAGCCCGCGCTCTGGCGCAGGAGGTTTGAGAGCGCGAGGTTCGACGCGAGATTGAGGCTTCGCGCGCCCTCACCCCAACCCCTCTCCCGCAAGCGGGAGAGGGGCTAAAAGGCAGCGGCGTCGAATGTGTCCCCTCTCCCGCTTGCGGGAGAGGGCTAGGGTG
The DNA here is from genome assembly GCF_003382365.1 of Lysobacter silvisoli. NCBI lineage: Bacteria > Pseudomonadati > Pseudomonadota > Gammaproteobacteria > Lysobacterales > Lysobacteraceae > Lysobacter > Lysobacter silvisoli. The sequence continues at coordinate 151,145 of NZ_QTSU01000004.1, forward strand.
AGGGGGGTGAGCGCAGCGAATGCTCTTGATCTTCGCTCGGGCACCGAACTCGCCGTACCAATAGAAGACCCGGAGGGCGGCGCACAGGAGGTGCGCCGTTTTTCGCTGGCACAGGGATGTGCCATCGAAAAATCCCCGCGCCCGCTCCGATCTCGCACGGAAGCTCTGTCCAGGGACAGCGTTTTTCTTTGGTTACTTTCTTTTGACGCTTATCAAAAGAAAGTGACGCGGCCGCTTGCGGACGGAAGCTGTTGCAGTTGCTGCTAAGCAAGAGCAACAGCCAAAGCAAATCCCCCTCAATCCCCCTTTGTCAAAGGGGGAAGACAAAGCGGAGAGAACCAGGTGACGACGTAGGTGCGGATTCGCGGTCGCAGCTTGCGCACCTCCTACAGGGGGGCGTGCGTAGTTTTCGTCGTAGGTGAGGATTCGCGGTCGCGGCTCACGCCGCTCCTACCCCAAAGCGACGGGGGCCCAGGCAAAAAAGAAGCCCGCCGGGTGGCGGGCTTCTTCAGCTTTGGAGCGGACGCTCAGCGCGCGGGTTTGGCCGCGGGCTCCTCGTCGTCGTGCTGCACGCGCTTGGGCGCCTCGTCCAGCTTGTCGCCCAGGATGCGGCGCACGATCACGTAGAACACCGGGATCAGCAGCACGCCCAGGAAGGTCGCGAAGATCATGCCGCCGATCACGCCCGTGCCGATCGCGTGGCGCGAGTTGGCGCCGGCGCCGGAGGAGATGGCCAGCGGGATCACGCCCATGATGAACGCGAACGAGGTCATCAGGATCGGGCGGAAACGCAGCTTGCAGGCCTCGATCGTCGCCTCGCGCAGGGTCTTGCCCGCCTGCCGCTGCTCGATCGCGAACTCCACGATCAGGATCGCGTTCTTGGCCGCCAGGCCGATCACCGTGATCAGGCCGATCTTGAAGTAGATGTCGTTGGGCAGGCCGCGCAGCAGCGAGAAGATCACCGCGCCCAGCACGCCCAGCGGCACCACCAGCAGCACCGCCACCGGCACCGACCAGCTTTCGTACAGCGCCGCCAAGCACAGGAACACCACCAGGATCGACAGCACCATCAGCATCGGCGCCTGGTTGCCCGACAGGATTTCCTGATACGACTGGCCGGTCCAGTCGTAGCCGAAGCCCTCGGGCAGGTCGTTGTCGACGATCGCCTGCATGGCGTTCATCGCCTCGCCCGAGCTGTGCCCCGGCGCCTGCGAACCCACGATCTCCACCGCCGAATAACCGTTGTAGCGGGTCAACGACGGCGAAGCCATGATCCACTTGCTGTGGACCACGTTGGTCAGCGGGATCATCGCGTTGGTGGTGCTGTCCGCGCTGCTGCCGTCGGGGTTGGTCGCCGCCGAGGGATTGGGCGTGTAGAACTTGCTCAGGGCCTCGGCGCCGGTGCGGTAAGGCGCGTCGGCCTGCATGGTCACGCGCTTGATGCGGCCGTTGTCGACGAAGTCGTTGACGTACACCGGCGCCAGCATCAGCTGGATCGAGCTGTAGATGTCGTTCACCGACAGCCCCATCGCCTGCGCCTGCACGCGGTCCACGTCCAGCTTCAGCTGCGGCGAATCCTCCTGCGAGTTCGGACGCACGCCGACCAGGGCCTTGTTCTCGCCGGCCTTGCCCAACAGGATGTTGCGCGCCTGGGTCAGGGCGTCGCGGCCTTGGCCGCTGCGGTCCTGCAGGTACATGTCGAAGCCGCCGAACGAACCCAGGCCGCTGACCGTGGGCAGGTTGATCACGAAGATCTGCGCGTCGCGGATGCCGAACAGCGCACCGTTGGCGTTCTGGATGAAGGTGGCCGCGTCGACCTTGCGCTCGCCCCAGGGCTTCAGGCGGACGAAGGCCATGCCCATGTTTTCGCCCTGGCCGACGAAGCTGAAGCCGGCCACTTCCATCATGCCGTCGTAGCCTTCCTGCTTCTCCAGGGTCTGGCGCATGGTGTCGAACACCGCCTGGGTGCGGCGCATGGTCGCGCCCGGCGGCAGCTGCACCAGCGCCAGCGCGTAGCCCTGGTCTTCTTCCGGCAGGAAGCTGCCGGGCATGCGCGTGAACAGGAAACCGCACAGCAGGGCCAGCGCCACGAACACCGCCATCCAGCGCGGCGCATGCCGGATCGCGCCGGCGATGTGGCCCACGTACGTGTCGGCGACCTTGTTATAGACCGTGTTGAACGCGCGGAAGACGAAGTTCGACTTATGGTGCTCGGTGGGCTTGAGCATGCTCGCGCACAGCGCCGGGGTGAAACCCAGCGCCAGGAACGCGGAGAACGCCATGGCCATGGCGATGGTGATGGCGAACTGCTTGTAGATCTCGCCGGCCGAACCGCCCTGGAACGCGGACGGAATGAACACCGCCGCCAGCACCACGGTGATGGCCACGACCGCGCCGCTGATCTGGCTCATCGCCTTGATCGTGGCCTGGCGGGCGTTGAGGCCCTCCTCGGTCATGATGCGTTCGACGTTCTCGATCACCACGATCGCGTCGTCCACCACGATGCCGATGGCCAGCACCATGCCGAACAGACTGAGCTGGTTGATGGTGAACCCGAGCAGGTACATGCCCAGGAACGTGCCCATCAGCGCGATCGGGATGACCAGGGTGGGGATCAGGGTGGCGCGGAAGTTCTGCAGGAAGATCAGCATCACCAGGAACACCAGCACGATCGCCTCGAGCAGGGTCTTGACGACCTCCTCCACCGAGATGCGCACGAACGTCGAGGTGTCGTAGGGCGAGAACCACTTCACGCCCGGCGGGAAGCTGGTCTGCAGCTCGTCCATGCGCTTGCGCACCGCCTCGGCCACGCCCAGGGCGTTGGCGCCGGGGCTGAGCAGCACGGCGAACGCGCCGGTCGGGGCGCCGTTCCAGCGCGCCTCGAAGCCGTAGGACTGCGAACCGATCTTGATCCGGGCCACGTCCTTGAGCCGCACGGTGGTGCCGTCGGCGTTGGCGCGCAGGATGATGTTGCCGAACTCTTCGGGCGTGCTGAAGCGGCCCTCGGCCGAGACCGTGGCGGTGTAGGCCTGCTCCTGCGGCGAAGGCTCGGCGCCGATCGAACCGGCGGCGAACTGCACGTTCTGGCCGCGCACCGAGTTCAGCACCTGGGTCGCCGACAGGCCGTAGCCCTGCAGCTTCTCCGGGTTGAGCCAGATGTTCATGGCGTACTCGGAGCCGAACTGCTGGGTGCTGCCCACGCCGGGCACGCGCGCGATCTGGTCGAGCACGCGCGAGCCGATCATGTCGCTGAGCGCGTTGGTGTCCACGTTCGGGTTCTCCGAACGCAGCGCCACCACCATCAGGAAGTTCGAGTTCGACTTGGCCACCACCACGCCCTGCCGGGTCACTTCTTCCGGCAGTCGCGGCGTGGCCAGGGCGACCTTGTTCTGCACCTGGACCTGGGCGATGTCCGGGTCGGTGCCCGGAGCGAAGGTCAGGGTGATCGAGGAGCCGCCCGAGGCGCTGGAGGAGGAGCTGAAGTAATCGAGATTATCGATACCGGTCAGCTGCTGCTCGATCACCTGGGTGACCGCACCTTCGGCGGTTTCCGCGCTCGCGCCCGGGTAGCTGGCCGAGATGCTGACCTGCGGCGGCGCGATGTTGGGATAGGACTCCACGCCCAGGTTGAGGATCGCGAGCACACCGCCGAGGGTGATGAGGATCGCGATGACCCAGGCGAAGACCGGGTGGTTGATGAAGAATCTGGACATGGCGGTCGCTTAGTCCTTGGCAGCCGGTGCCGCGCCGGCGGCGGGCTGCTTCTTGCCCGCATCGGGCTGGTAGGGCACGGCCTTGGCCGGCTGGCCGGGCTGGGCGCGCTGGATGCCGGACACCACCACCTGATCGCCCGCGGCCAGGCCGCGGCTGATCACCCAGTTCGGGCCCTGGGTACGGTCGGCGGCCACGTCCTTGCGCGCGACCTTGCCGTCGGCGCCGACGGTGAGCACGTAGGAACCGGCCGGGTCGCGCTGCAGCGCGGCCTGCGGCACCAGGAAGGCGTTGGTCTGGGTGCCCAGGGTCGCCTTCAGGGTCACGTAGGTGCCGGGCAGCAGGGTCTTGTCCGGGTTGGGCACGCGCGCGCGCAGCGCGATCGCGCCGGTGGCCGGATCGACCACGTCGCCGGAGAAGTCCATGGTGCCGGTGCGCTCGTACGGGGTGCCGTCGGGCAGGATCACCTGCACCTGGGTCTGGCTGGCGCCGCCGCCGGCCTGGGCGCGACGCACCTGCTCCAGCTCGGACACGCTCAGCGAGAAGTTCACGTACAGCGGATCGACCTGGTCGACCGTGGTCAGCAGGGTCGCGGTGCCCTGGCCGACCAGCGCGCCCTCGGTGACCTGCTGCTTGCCGGCGCGGCCGTCGATCGGCGCGCGCACGGTGGCGTAACCCAGGTTGATGCGGGCGTTGGCCAGCGCGGCCTCGGCCTGCTTGACCGCGGCCGAGCCGCTGCGTTCGGCGGCCAGGGCGTTGTCCAGGTCGGACTTGGAGATGAACTTTTCCGGCGCCAGACGGCGCGCGCGATCGGCGGCGGCCTTGGCGTTGGCGTAGTTGGCCTGGGCCGAGGCCAGACCGGCCTGGGCCTGGCCGACTTCGGCTTCCATCTGCGCCGGGTCGATCACGAACAGCACCTGGCCTTCGCGCACGTCGGTGCCTTCGGCGTAGACGCGGCGCTGCAGCACGCCTGGCACGCGGGCGCGCACGTCGGCGCTGCGGTAGGCGGCCAGACGGCCGACCAGGTCCTTCTGCAGCGGCACGCTGGCCGGCTGCACCTTGACCACGCCCAGCTCGGGCGGCGGCGGCGCGCCTCCGGCTTGTTGTTCGCCATCGCCACCGCAGGCGGACAGGGCCAGGGCCAACGCGGCGACCAATGCCACGGAGCGCAGGTTCATAGTCATGGGAAAGGACTCCGGTTCCATCGTTGTTCTGCGCGCGCGCGCGCGGTGACTGTTCTAATTCCTATACTGGGAAGTCTAGCATTCTGAATCCGGCCCCCACCCCCCATAAGTCACGGGGCCGATGCCTTACGCCAGCTTGAGCAAACGCGAGAAAGCGGCCGGATCCGGCACGGTCGCGTAAGGCAGCCGGCCCCAGCAGGGTGCGTCGATACGTTGCAGCAGCAATCGGACATTGTCGTCGCGACGATCCATGTGCGGGTCCACTTCGTTGGCGATCCAGCCGGCCAGCCGCAAACCCTCGGCCGCGACGGCGCGCGCGGTCAGGCGCGCATGATTGATGCAGCCTAGCCGCATTCCGACCACCAACACCACCTCCGCGTCGATCGCGCGGGCCAGATCGGCCTGGTCCAGGCTCGCCGACAGCGGCGCGTCCCAGCCGCCCACGCCCTCCACCACCACCGCATCGGCCTGCGCGGCCAGGCGCGCGTAGGCATCGAGCAACGGCGGCAGGCGCACTTCGATGCCGGCGTCGGCCGCGGCCAGTTCCGGCGCCAGCGGCGGACGCAGCGCATACGGATTGACGTCGGCATAGGCCGGGCGCGGATCGCTGGCGCCCTGCAGCAGCAACGCGTCTTCGTTGCGCAGGCCTTCGGGCGTGTCCTCGCAACCGCTGGCCACCGGTTTCATGCCGACCGCGCGCAAGCCCTGCGCACGCAGCGCGTGCAGCAGCGTGGCGCTGGCCACCGACTTGCCGATGCCGGTGTCGGTGCCGGTGACGAAGTAACGACGCGGGCTCACGCGGGGACGTCCTGGATCGGCCGTTGGCGCGCCAGCCATTGCCGGTTGCGGCGCACCGCGTAGTACGGCATCGCCGCGCCCAACGCCGCGTACACCCACACCGGCAGCGAGGCGACCAGGCCCGGCGTGCGTTCGCCCGGCCAGGCCAGGGCCACGCCGCTGAGCAACAGGCTCAGCCCGGCGCTGCCGGCCAGGATCCAGTGCAGGCCGATTTCGGTGCGGGTTTCGTAGCGTTCGGCCTCGCTCAGGCCCAGCGCATCGGCGCGGCGCAGGGCGTGGCGGTTGAGCTCGCACACGATCAGCGACAGCAGGCCGAAGCCCACCGCATAGACCATGAAGGCGGTCTGCAGGTCGGCGTTCCAATGCGCGGGGTCGATGCCCAGTTCGCTGCGCACCCAGCCGCCGGTGAACAGCGACATGGCGCTGGAGATCACCATGCGCAGCGGATAGACGTAGATCATCACCACCAGCACCAGGGCCAGGCTCAGCACGATCGAGCGCGCATCGTCCAGGCCGTAGCGCCGGCTCCAGCGGTTGTGCGCGCCCCAGAACATGGCGATCAGCACGAAGCAGAACACGAAGGTGGGCACGCGCCGCAGCGCCTCGCGCAGCTCGGCCACGGTGTCGGGCAGTTCGTTGAACAGGATCACCAGCATGGTCAGCGAGAACGCGAAGGCGGCATCGACGAAGCTTTCCAGGCGCGTGACCTGGTGGCCGCGTTCGCGGAAGGCGGGCAGCGACGGGGCGGCGCTCGGCGGGCTCGTATTCGGCGACTGGCTGCTCGGCCCGGGACGCGGCTGTCCGGCTTCGGTCATCGGCATTCCCCAGGGGCGGATAGCGGCCATGGTAATGCGCGGGCGTGCCGCTGCTACACTCGCGATATGTTCGCCGCCAACGCCCTGACCGGCAGCAAGCCGGAACAATACGCCCTGCTCCTGTCCCAGGCGCGCGCCCTGATGGAGGGCGAGCGCGACCGCGTGGCCAACGCCGCCAATCTGTCGGCGCTGGTCTATCACGCCCTGCCGGAACTGAACTGGGTCGGCTTCTATTTCTACGACGGCCAGGAACTGGTGGTCGGCCCCTTCCAGGGCCTGCCGGCCTGCATCCGCATTCCCTTGGACAAGGGCGTGTGCGGTGCCGCCGCCTCCAGCGGCCGGACCCAGCGCATCGCCGACGTGCACCGGTTCCCGGGCCACATCGCCTGCGATTCGGCATCGAACTCCGAACTGGTGGTGCCCTTGAGCCTGGACGGCCGGCTGATCGGCGTGTTCGACCTGGACAGCCCCGCCCTGGACCGCTTCGACGCCGACGATCAGGCCGGCCTGGAAGCCATCGCCCAGGCTTACCTGGAGACGCTGCGATGAGCGGCGCCAAGCTGCGCAACATCGGCCCCAAGAGCGCGGCCTGGCTGCGCCAGGTCGGCCTGCGCTCGCACGAGGACATCGCCGCGGTGGGCACGGTGGAGGCCTTCATGCGGGTCAAGCGCGCCGGCTTCAAACCGACCTTGAACCTGCTGTACGCGATCGAAGGCGCGCTGCTGGACTGCCACTGGCAGGAGATCTCCGACGAGCGCCGCAACGAGCTGATCCAGGCCGCCGACGCCGCCACCGCCCTGCTGCCCGCCCCGCGCAACCGCCCGGCCGCCGCGCCGGTGCGCACCACGGTGCATACCGAGGACACGGTGGCGCTGCCGCCGTCCTACGACGACGGCTACGACGACGAGCCGGCGGGGGATGGCGGGGACGAGGCGGAAGAGCGGGAATAGGAATTCCCTTCTCCCGCTTGCGGGAGAAGAGCCTGCCCTCGAGTGCTTGAATCGGGGGTGCCCGAAGGGCGGATGAGGGCGCGCGATGGCGCAAGGCGCGCCGCAAGCAGGTAACCCCGCGTGCCCTCACCCCAACCCCTCTCCCGCTGGGCGGGGAAGGGCTTCAGACCGCCCGCCAACCAGCCCAATCGCGTAAACTGCGCCCGCTTCGAGGTGACCCCGGCGGCCTGCGCCGCCTGGGTTGAAACGGGAAGCCGGTGACGCCCCCGCGCCCTGCGCGCGACCAGGCCAGTCCGGCGCTGCCCCCGCAACGGTAAGCGAGTCGGCCGCGGCCTACGCCACTGTGCATCGCACGGGAAGGCGCCGCGACCCGGGCCCAGTGCCCGCCTCGCGAGTCCGGAGACCGGCCACGACGCGCGACTGGTTGCGATGCGGAGGGCGTCGCGGCGGCGACGTCGGCGCCATCCGCGCCCGCATTCGCGGCCTCTCTCCTCGCAACTCCTTTGATCGACGGCGCGGCCCTGGCCCGCCTTTGGAGTTTGCTCATGCGTGTTCTGCCCCTGGCCATCGCCGCCGCCCTCGCCCTGCCCGCCTACGCGCAGGCGCAGCCCGCCGACGAGGCCACCGACCTCGACGACGTGATCGTCACCGCCACCCGCACCGCCATCAGCGCCAACGACGCCCTGGCTCCGGTGGAAGTGATCACTAGCGAGGACATCGCCCGCAGCCAGGCGCGCTCGCTGCCCGACCTGCTGCGCGGCCGCGCCGGCATCTCCATCGGCAACCAGGGCGGCCTGGGCAAGCTGACCACGCTGTCGCTGCGCGGCAGCGAAACCGACCACGTGCTGGTGCTGGTGGACGGCGTGCGCATCGGCTCGCCCACCTCGGGCCTGGCCTCGTTCCAGGACCTGCCCATGGCCCTGATCGACCGGGTCGAGATCGTGCGCGGTCCGCGCTCCAGCCTGTACGGCGCCGACGCGGTCGGCGGCGTGATCCAGATCTTCACCCGCCGCGATCGCGGCGCGGTCGCGCCGCGCGCCAGCGTCACCGTGGGCAGCAACAGCGCCCGCGAAGCCAGCGCCGGCGTCGGCGGCCGCGTCGGCCGCGGCTGGTTCGGCGTGGACGCCGCTTACCAGCGCACCGACGGCATCAACGCCTGCGACGGCTCCAGCACCCTGTTCGCCGGCTGCTTCACCGAAGAACCCGACCGCGACGGCTACCGCAACCGCTCGCTGTCCGTGCGTGGCGGCTTCGACGCCAGCGACGCGCTGAGCTTCGAAGGCCATGCCCTGCGCGCCGAAGGCGACAACGAATACGACGGCAGCTTCGTCAACTACTCCGAAGTGGTGCAGCAGGTGATCGGCGGCAAGGCCGTGTACCGCCCCAGCGACGCCGTGCGCGTGCAACTGTCGGCCGGCCGCAACCGCGACGCATCGGACAACTTCCTGGGCAGCGTGGCCAACGGCTACTTCGCCACCGACCGCGACACGATCAACCTGCAGGGCGACTTCGGCGTGGGCGAAGGCCAGCTGCTCAGCGTGGGCTTCGACTGGCTGCGCGACCGCGTCGACAGCGACACCGCCTACGACGAGACCGAACGCGACAACCGCGCCGTGTTCGTGCAGTACCAGGGCCGCTTCGGCAACCAGTCCATCGAAGCCAGCCTGCGCCGCGACGACAACGAGCAGTTCGACGGCCACACCACCGGTTCCGTCGCCTGGGGCCTGGGCTTCGGCGAGGGCTGGCGCGTGACCGCGGGCTACGGCACCGCGTTCAAGGCGCCGACCTTCAACGAGCTGTACTACCCGTTCTTCAACAACCCCAACCTGCGCCCGGAAGAATCCAAGACCTGGGAAGTCGGCCTGGCCTACCGCGGCGAGCGCTTCAACGCCCGCATCGATGCGTTCCAGACCGATGTGGACGACCTGATCGCCTACGACTCGGCGATCTTCCGCCCCAACAACATCGACAGCGCGCGCCTGCGCGGCGCCGAGATCGGCTTCGACGCGAACATCGACGAGTGGAGCGTGGCCGCCAGCGCCAGCTTCCTGGACAGCGAGAACCGCCTGGGCTTCTACGCCGGCAACGAGCTGCCGCGCCGGGCCAAGCGCAGCGCGCGCATCGACGTGGACCGCGCCTTCGGCGACTTCCGCCTGGGCCTGACCGCGGTGGGCTCCAGCGCGCGTTACGACGACGTGGCCAACAGCCGCCGCGTCGGCGGCTACGGCACCGTAGACCTGCGCGCCGAGTACGCGCTGACCCCGTCCTGGACCCTGCAGGCGCGCCTGGCCAATGTGTTCGATCGGGACTACGAGACGATCTCGTTCTACAACCAGCCGGGGCGCGAGTGGTTCCTGACGGTGCGGTACGCGCCGGGGAAGTAACACCTTGTCGCTACGCCCCAAAAAAAAGCCCGGCACATGCCGGGCTTTCCCCCCCCTTTTGAAAAAGGGGGGAACTAGGGGGGATTTGCTTTTGCCCTGCCTCCGCGAAGAGCGCTGGCAGGCTTTAGGGCTTAAGCCGAAACACCGCGCGTGTCGCCTTGATGGCGTCGCGGTCCCACTTCCGAGTGGCCGAGCAAAGGCTGTATCGTGTCTGCTCGCCCGAACGCGCGATGACCAGTACGGTATCTCCGGGCGTAAGCGTCGCCTGCTCCGAAAATTCCACCACGGTGGCGGCTCGTGGATCGTTGTACCGCCAACTCGATACGACGCTCGGCGCCTGCGATGGCTCGCCTTTCAGTACGATCTGGGGCACGAGGGTATGTTCGATCTCTGCACTGCGCTTGCGCGGGTCTTTGAGCGCGCCCAGGGTTTCGAGATTGGAAGTCAGCTGCGAGCGGATCACTGTGCCTACGTAGACCGTGTCAGCAGCGCGCAACTGCGGCTCCAATGGCTCCACGATGCAGACGCCCCAGGCCGGCATGGATGCCAGCAGAACCAAGCATCCAACGCCTGCGGTGCGCTTCATCCGTCGCTCCCAAGTTCGCTGATCATCACGTAGTACCCATCGGGATCGCGCAACGCAAACTCCCGGGTGCCGGTAGCCGGGTTGATGCTCGGCTCCTCTTCCAGCTCCGGACCTAAATCGCGTGCACGCGCTAGCGCCGCGTCGAAGTCGTCCACGCGAAAGAACAGCAGCAAGCCATTACCCGGCTCGGCTCGTTCCGGACTGGCCAGTGTCGGATGATCGTGCGAGCCCCACTGATGCAGGCAGAGCAGCACCGTGCCGTCGTCGTCCCGAAGCTGGCCGAAGTAGTCGTGAGCCGGAGTGGACGGAGCCTGCCCGAACAGCGACCGATACCAGTCGTAGCTGCGGGCGACGTTGGCAACACCGATAATGGCCCATGTGCGTTTCATGACATCTCCTTAAGCCGAGAGAAATGCACTCTGACCCCATTTCTGCAATCCCGCGTCTCGTTTGAACCAAGAAGTGGCGGCGCAACGGAATCGACGCGGCCGTAGAAGACGTACGTGGAGCCTTGAAATAGCTCCCTAGTCCATTGAGCTTTGGACTCAACAGGGTTGCAGGAGCAGTTCCGCCCAAGCTCGAGACTCGGAAAAAGTAGAAGTGCGGCCGCGACGGTTCTCACCATGGCATCTAACGCCGGAATTAAGCCGAGCCGCGACGCGGCTTCAGGTTGAATAAATTGTTAGGACCCATGCTAGCTGTGTGACCTGACAAGACTAATCACCGTCCCGGAGACGAATCTTTGGGTATCCATTCTCGCAGTAAAGCTCATACAGCTTTCCTTTCTGGAACTCGTACTCTACTGACGGCACATAGTGGATGACCTGCCGCCAACCCCAATCGCCAGGGCATGAATAAGAGATCCGTTGCTTTCCCGGGTGAAAAGACATCATCCCCGCCACAAATACATAACCGGAGATAGCTAGATACGAACCATTGCCAGGAAGCTGCGGGAGGTCGTCCGCCAGCACCAATGTGGACGAGGAGCTTGCATATTGCAGCGGGAAGTCACTCATCCCTCGGCCCGAGGCGCAACCTCCAAGAAGTACGACCGTGGTCGAAACAACGAGAATCTTGATCATGGGGCCGAACGCCTGAATTGGGCCGAGCCGCGAAACAGCCTCGGCTTGAATGAATTGTTAGGCCACAGCTAGGTGGATGAGTGCATGGCGCAACTCCCACTGCTCGCAATGAGGAGTTGCAATTGCCCCATCCGGTGACAGCCCGGAAATGTTGAAGCCCTCCTCAACGTCCTCATAGTACAGGACTAAATCGCCAGCTTCTGCCACGATAAAGACAGTCTCCGTGTTGCCAAGGCGAGCTATTGGGACGAGATATGGGGCGACCTTGAAGCGCTCAAAGAACTCCTGTTGATCTGCTGAGCAATCGACGAGTTGCTCAGCGATGAGCGCATTGAGCTCTTCTACGGTGATGGGCTGCCAAGTATTCATGCGGTCTAACGTCTGAATCAGCCCACGCCGGGAAGCGGCTTCGGCTGGAATGATTTGTTATATCCCAAGCCCGACCACGGAATCCGAATCGGCAATGCCCAAGGCTTGGGCCAATACTAGAGCATTGGGGCGAATCCAATCAGGAGAGTCTTTGTCAAAGGGTGCAGGAAACCCGCTGAGATTGTAGAGGGTCTTGGCACAGACCTCCTCGAAGCAGTATTGGGCATTGCTGAGCCGGTCACCAACTCGCTCTGCCGCCAACGTCTTGGAACGAATCTTCTGAAACAAATCGTGTCCATCGTGCCATTGGCTTGGCTCTGCAGCCATCGCGTCGAGAGCCAGCAGGGTTTCTCGGTCATTGCAGCGAGGCAGGAACAACCAAACGAGCCGTTGGATATCTGCTGCAGTTTGCGTTGATGTCGCCATTGGGCCTGACGCCTGAATTAAGCCGCGCCGCGAAGCGGAGTCGGCTTCAACGAACTGCCAGGTGTGCCGCCTGCGATCTCCACGCTCACCCCCAACGTCATTGGCGGAAACATGTGCCGAAAAGTTACGCGGCCGCCGTTGCTAGTGACGAGAGAATACTGGCTGACAGTGTCCTCTCCCAGTGGATCGGACACCTCAATGCCCGCGATAGCGAATGGCATAAGCGGATCTACCTCCACTAGAGTGACGGCCTCAACAGTGCGACCACTAGGCGAAATGAAATGCAGTGCCTCGGAAGTGCAAGGTTGGAGCGCCAAGCCAAGGCCAGGATACCTATCTGCGCCTAGATCTACCTCACACGGGCTGATCTGGATCAGATCGCCATCGGCGAACTCCAGGAAGGCGTCGAAACCAACAATGGGTAAAGTGAGGTGGCTTACCCAAGCCGGGTGCACCCCCTCTGACCGGAATAGCCAAATAGCGCGGATAGTTCTTCCGAGTAGCAGAGATGTATCCACGACCACCCAATGCCTGAATTAAGCTGACCCGCGAAGCGGGTTCGGCTTGAATGAATTGATAGCACCCTCAACCATGACGATTAATCACCAGCGTATATACGTAGCTCAACGGCCAAACAAGAATGACTACCACTAGCCAAAGCCAACTGCCCGCACTATGGGCACGAATGGCGGCAACGACGATAGTGGCTAGTGTGCCAAGAATGGCCGCATACAAAAGGATGGCGCCAGGGATGCCTAGTACTTCAATGGGCCCGCCGGTAGCGCTTGAGCCAGCTATGAACCAGCCATAGACAAAGAAGCCAACGACTAAGGCTAGGCTGACCTTTGGTATCAGGTTGCGGCTTGGTGCCATGAGGGCCAACTACGTTTAGATCTCATATTGGGATGTATCACGGATTCTGGGCACGCCTCAGGGAGCTCCTCAATGGGGGTTTCCTACGCGAATCAGAGGATTGGACCGATCACGCGACCTAATTTGGCAGAGCCCGGGTCAGCCTGGGCCTGGCATCAGCTGCGGAACTGCTGAAACTGGCCACGCAAGTGCTTCCTGCTACGTAGCGTCGTGACTAATGCCTAGCGCCCCGATGAAGCATAAGTACGCCGATGCAAACAAAGTAACTGCATGTAGCAGGCCGAACCAGCGCCACTTCAGCGCCCGGATGGAAGGCACCAGCAAGCTGAGCACGGCCAACGACCCAACAACAGGGAACGCCCCGGCGAGCCGAGACGTCTGTACATCGGGCAGACCCGCCAACAAGCATGCGGCAAAGAACACCGCCAACGCAGCCAGCGTGGCGGAAACCGCCCTAAGCTTGCGCCCCGGCGAGGCCGCTAGGACAAAGACCGGGAACGTGGCCAACAGACCTAACAGTCCCGGAATGCCCTGACCTGCAACGAACAAGACGAAGCGCCAATCCATGCTGCTCCAAGCTCATATGACCAGGTTAGAGTCGCGGCCGAATCGCGCCGCCTAGGCAATCTGCCTTCGCACGATCACTCCACCGTCACCGACTTAGCCAAATTCCGCGGCTTATCCACATCCGTCCCGCGCGCGAGCGCGGCGTGATAAGCCAGCAGCTGCACCGGAATCGCATGCACCACCGGCGACAGCACGCCGACGTGGCGCGGGGCGCGGATCACGTGCACGCCTTCGGAGGGGCCGAACTGGCTGTCCTCGTCGGTGAACACGAACAGTTCGCCGCCGCGGGCGCGCACTTCCTGCATGTTCGACTTGACCTTCTCCAGCAGGCTGTCGCGCGGGGCGATCACCACCACCGGCATGGCCGCGTCCACCAGGGCCAGCGGGCCGTGCTTGAGTTCGCCGGCCGGGTAGGCCTCGGCGTGGATGTAGGAGATTTCCTTGAGCTTGAGCGCGCCTTCCAGCGCGATCGGGTAGTGCACGCCGCGGCCCAGGAACAGCGCGTGCTGCTTGGGCGCGAAGCGCTCGGCCCAGGCGGTGATCTGCGGTTCCAGGTTCAGCGCGTGCTGCACGCTGCCGGGCAGGTGGCGCAGGTCGGCCAGGTAGCCGGCTTCCTGCTCAGGCGCCAGGCGGCCGTGCAGCTTGGCCAGGGTGCAGGTCAGGGTGAACAGCGCCACCAGCTGGGTGGTGAAAGCCTTGGTCGAGGCCACGCCGATCTCGGCGCCGGCGCGGGTGTAATAGACCAGCTTGCTCGCGCGCGGGATCGCGCTCTCGGGCACGTTGCAGATCGACAGGGTCTTGTCGTGGCCCAGCGACTTGGCGTACTTCAGCGCTTCCATCGTGTCCAGGGTTTCGCCGGACTGGGAAATGGTCACGATCAGTTGCTTGGGATTGGCCACCGCCTTGCGGTAGCGGTACTCGCTGGCGATCTCGACCTGGCAGGGCAGGCCGGCGATGGCCTCGATCCAGTAGCGAGCGGTCAGGCCGGCGTAATAGCTGGTGCCGCAGGCCAGGATCTGCACGCCTTCGATGTCGCGCAGCACCTGCTCGGCGTCGCGGCCGAACAGCGCGGCGGAGAAGCCGCCGTCGTCCATCACCGCTTCGATGGTGTCGGCGATCGCGCGCGGCTGCTCGTGGATTTCCTTCTGCATGAAGTGGCGGTACGGGCCCAGCTCCAGCGAGGCCAGCGAGACGTCGGACAGGTGGGTGTCGCGCTGCACCTGGGCGCCGTGCTCGTCGAACACGCGCACGCTGTCGCGGGTGACGTCCGCGGTGTCGCCTTCTTCCAGGAAGATCACCTTGCGGGTGGCCTGGATGATGGCCGACACGTCGCTGGCGACGAAGTTCTCGCCCTCGCCCAGGCCCACCAGCAGCGGGCAGCCCATGCGCGCGGCGACCAGGCGGCCGGGTTCGCGCTTGCTGACCACGGCGATGGCGTAGGCGCCCACCAGTTCGCGCACCGCGCGCTGCACCGCCGCCAGCAGGTCCGCGCCCTGCGACTGGTAGTGGTGGATCAGGTGGGCGATGACTTCGGTGTCGGTCTGCGACTCGAAGGTGTAGCCGGCCGCGCGCAGGCGTTCGCGCTGCTCTTCGTGGTTCTCGATGATGCCGTTGTGCACCACCGCCAGCTCGCCGAAGCTGATGTGCGGGTGGGCGTTGGCTTCGGTGACGCCGCCGTGGGTGGCCCAGCGGGTGTGGCCGATGCCCAGGGTGGCGTGGAAGGACTCAGCCTGAGCCGCGCCTTCCATTTCCGCCACGCGGCCGGTGCGGCGCACGCGGCGCACGTCGGCGCCGTCGATCACGGCGATGCCGGCCGAATCGTAACCACGGTATTCCAGGCGCTTGAGGCCTTCGATCAGGACCGGTACCACATCGCGATCCGCGATCGCGCCGACGATTCCGCACATGCTGCGTGAGCTCCTGCTGTAGTCCGCACTAGTGTAAGCGGCCGGGGGCCGGACGGCCGTCCGGCGGACGCGGTGTCCGTCCGGACGGACACCCGGACACGCTGTCCGCATCAATTAAATCAACCACTTGCGGTTGGCACGGCTTGTGCATTGGTTAAGGGCGTAGAGCACCTTCCATCCACACGCCGAGTCCGCCACCCGCATGAGCATCCGCGACACCTCCGCCCAGGACCGCCCCGTCGCTTCCTCCCCCACGAGCGCGGTCGCCAAGCGTCGCCGTCCCTGGCTGCTGGCCGGCGCGGCCGGCGTGGGCACGGTCGCCATCGCGGCCTGGCTGCTGGCGGGCTGGAGCGCCGGCGGCCGTTCCTTCGACGCGGCGCGGGTGCGCATCGCCGAGGTCAAGCGCGGCGACCTGGTGCGCGACATCACCGCCGACGGCCGCGTGATCGCCGCCAACAGCCCCACCCTGTACGCGATCGCCCCGGGCACCGTGAGCCTGAAGGTGGTCGCCGGCGACGTGGTCAAGAAGGGCCAGGCGCTGGCCGAGATCGACAGCCCGGAACTGCGCAGCAAGCTGGCGCAGGAGCAGGCCACCCTGGCCAGCCTGGAAGCCGAAGCCGGCCGCGCCGCGCTGGACGCGCAGCTGGCGCGCTCCAACGCGCGCAAGTCGCTGGACCAGGCGCAAATCGAGCGCACCGCCGCGATCCGCGACCTGGAACGCCAGCAGCGCGGCTTCGAAGGCGGCGCGGTGGCGCAGGTCGACGTGGCGCGCGCGCAGGACGAACTGAAGAAGGCCGACATCGGCCTGGCCCATGCCCGCCAGGACGCCGGCCTGCAGGGCGAAGGCGCCGGCCTGGACACGCGCAACAAGCGCCTGCTGGCCGACCGCCAGCGCGCGATCGTGGTCGAGACCCAGCGCCAGGTCGACGCGCTCACCCTGCGCGCACCCTTCGACGGCCAGGTCGGCCAGGTGCAGGTCGCGCAGCGCGCCAACGTGGCGATCAACGCGCCGGTGCTGACCGTGGTCGATCTGGCCGTGTTCGAGGTCGAGATCAAGGTGCCGGAGAGCTTCGCTCGCGACCTGGGCATCGGCATGCCGGCGCAGATCACCAGCGGCTCGGGCGAACCCTATGCCGCACAGGTCTCGGCGGTGTCGCCGGAAGTCGTCAACGGCGAAGTGGTCAGCCGCCTGCGCTTCACCGCCAAGCAGCCGCCGGGCCTGCGCCAGAACCAGCGCCTCTCCGCCCGCATCGTATTGGGTACGCGCCGCAACGTGCTGATGGTCGAGCGCGGCCCCTTCCTGGAACAAGCCGGCGGCCGCTACGCCTACGTCATGGACGGCAGCCGCGCGGTGCGCCGACCGATCCAGGCCGGCGTGAGCAGCCTCAGCGCCGTGGAGATCATCCAAGGCGTACAACCCGGCGATCGCGTCGTGGTGTCCGGCAGCGATCAATTCGATAACGCAGAAACCGTCCGCATCTCTGGAGAATGACCATGAAAGCTTCCAACACCTTCCCGTTCGACCTGCATTGGACCTGCGAAGACCTGGCCGGCGCGATGCCGCTGCGCCTGAGCGAGCTGTTCGACTTCGAAGCCGCGCCGCTGCCGCCCAGCGCCAACAGCGAACCGGCCCCGACCGCCGCCTGGCGCCGCAACGGTTACGTGCGCGACGCCGCCCCGTTGTCGTTCCGCGTGCGCTGATCCACCCGCTTCCCACTCAAACCACCACCAGGAATCAAGCCATGCTCGACATGCGTCAGGTCACCAAGGTCTACCGCACCGAACTCGTCGAAACCCACGCGCTGCGCTCGCTGGACCTGCACGTGCGCGAGGGCGAGTTCGTCGCGGTCACCGGGCCGTCGGGCTCGGGCAAGACCACCTTCCTCAACATCGCCGGCCTGCTGGAGACCTTCACCGGCGGCGAGTTCCGCCTGGACGGCGAAGACGTGGGCGGCATGTCCGACGACGCACGTTCGCGCCTGCGCAACCGCAAGATCGGTTTCATCTTCCAGGGCTTCAACCTGATCCCCGACCTGAACCTGTTCGACAACGTCGACGTGCCGCTGCGCTACCGCGGCATGCCCGCGGCCGAACGCCGCCAGCGCATCGAGGACGCGCTGAGCCGGGTGGGCCTGGGCTCGCGCATGAAGCACTATCCGGCCGAACTGTCCGGCGGTCAGCAGCAGCGCGCGGCGATCGCGCGCGCGCTGGCCGGCACCCCGCGCCTGCTGCTGGCCGACGAACCCACCGGCAACCTGGACTCGCAGATGGCGCGCGGAGTGATGGAGCTGCTGGAGGAGATCAACGGCCAGGGCACCACCATCGTCATGGTCACCCACGACCCCGAGCTGGCCGCGCGCGCGCAGCGCAACGTGCACATCGTCGACGGCATGGCCACCGACTTCGCCGCGGTGCCCAGCCTGGTGCGCTCGCTGGCCAACGACGACGCTGCCGCGACCGCCTGAGGACGCCGCCATGACCGGTAACTCCATGTTCGCCTACTACTTCGACCTGGCGCTGCGCAGCTTCCGCCGCAACAAGATGCTGACCGCGCTGATGGTGCTGGCCATCGCCCTGGGCATCGGCGCCAGCATGACCACGCTGACCGTGTTCTACGTGCTCTCGGGCGATCCGATCCCGAGCAAGAGCGACCGCCTGTTCTACTTGCAGATGGACGCGCGCACCAAGGACGGCTACACCCCGGGCGAAGATCCTTCGTTCCAGATGACCCGCTTCGATTCCGAAGCGCTGCTGCGTGCCAAGCGCGGCGCGCGCCAGGCGGTGATGACCGCCGGCTCGGCCAACATCGAACCCGAACGCCAGGGCCTGACCCCGTTCATCACCGACGCGCGCTTCACCTCCGGCGACTTCTTCGCCATGTTCGAAGTGCCCTTCCTGCAGGGCAGCGGCTGGAAGGCCAGCGACGACGAAGCGCGCTCGCGCGTGGCGGTGATTTCCAAGGACCTCAACGACAAGCTGTTCGGCGGCGGCCAGAGCGTGGGCAAGTCGGTGCGCATCAACGAGTCCGAGTTCCGGGTGATCGGTGTGGTCGACAACTGGCGCCCGGTGCCGCGCTTCTACGACGTCAGCAGCGACCGCTACGGCACCGGCGAGCAGATCTTCCTGCCGATCTCGACCTCGATCGCGCTGCGCATGGGCAACAACGGCGACATGAACTGCTGGGGCGACGACGACAACACCGATCCCGAGGGCTCGCATGCGCTCAACGCGCAATGCGCCTGGCTGCAGTACTGGGTGGAGCTGGACTCGGCCGACCAGGCCAAGGACTACCTGGCCTACCTGGGCAACTACTCCGACGAGCAGCGCCGCGCCGGCCGCTTCCAGCGCCCGACCAACGTGCGCCTGTCCAACGTGATGACCTGGCTGGACCACAACAAGGTGGTGCCGTCGGACGTGCGCCTGCAGACTTGGCTGGCGTTCGGCTTCCTGCTGGTGTGCCTGCTCAACACGGTGGGTCTGCTGCTGGCCAAGTTCCTGCGCCGCTCCAGCGAGATCGGCGTGCGCCGCGCGCTGGGCGCGTCGCGGCGGGCGATCTTCGCCCAGTGCCTGGTCGAGGCCGGCACCATCGGCCTGGTCGGCGGCGCCCTGGGTCTGGGCCTGGCCATGCTCGGCTTGTGGGCGGTGCGGCAACAGCCGGCCAGCTACGCCGAGCTCGCCCATCTTGACCCGGCCATGTTGATCGCCACCTTCGTCATCGCGGTCGTCGCCAGCGTGCTGGCCGGTCTGTTGCCGGCCTGGCATGCCTGCCAGGTGACCCCGGCCATCCAGCTCAAGAGCCAGTGAGGCGCGCCATGGAATTCCGTCCCATCCTGACCACCCTGCGTCGCCACAAGACCGCCGCCGCGCTGATTGTGTTCGAGATCGCGCTCAGCTGCGCCATCATCTGCAACGCCGTATTCCTGATCGGCAACCGCATCGAGATGATGAACCGCCCCAGCGGCCTGGCCGAGAACGAACTGGTGCGCGTGCAGCTGACCGGCATCAACAACAACGACGATGCCATGGCCATCACCCAGACCGACCTGGCCGCGCTGCGTGCGCTGCCGGGGGTCAAGGCGGCGGCCACCACCAACCAGGTCACCTTCGGCAGCTCGTCCTGGAACAGCGGGATCAGCCTCAAGAGCGGCCAGTCCTTTCCCAATCTCAGCGCCACCACGTATTTCGGCGGCGAGCAGTTGCTGGAAACCATGGGTGTGAACGTGATCGCCGGCCGCGGCTTCAGGGCCGACGAATTCGTCAATTTCGACGACTTCCAGAAGCCCGATTCCAAGGCCGCCATTCCGGCGGTGATCGTGAGCAAGGTCGTGGCCGACAAGCTGTTCCCCGGCGAGAACGCGGTGGGCAAGAGCATCTACAGCTGGGGCGACGAGCCCATGCGCATCGTCGGCGTGGTCGAACACCTGGCGCGCCCGAACAACCGCGGCGGCGCGGCCGAGTACGAGTATTCGGTGATCTTCCCGCTGCGGGTCAGCTACGAGACCGGCGGCAACTACCTGCTGCGCGTGGATCCGGACCGGCGCGAAGAGATCTTGAAGGCGGCGGTGGCCACGCTGGAAAAGAGTGGCCCCACCCGCATCATGCTCAGCGACCAGACCAAGACCCTGGAGCAGATGCGCAACGAGTTCTACCAGCAGGACCGCTCCATGGCGTGGTTGCTGGTGGCGGTGTGCGTCGCCCTGCTGGTGGTGACCGCGCTGGGCATCGTCGGCCTGGCCAGCTTCTGGGTCGCGCAGCGGACCAAGCAGATCGGCGTGCGCCGCGCCCTGGGCGCCACCCGCGGCCAGGTGCTGCGTTACTTCCAGACCGAGAACTTCCTGCTGGCCACGCTCGGCATCGTCATCGGCATGGTGCTGGCCTACGGCATCAACCAGGTGCTGATGAGCCATTACGAACTGCCGCGCCTGCCCGCGCTGTATCTGCCGCTGGGCGCGATCGCACTGTGGGCCCTGGGCCAGCTGTCGGTGCTGGGCCCGGCGCGCCGCGCCGCGGCGGTGCCGCCGGCGGTGGCGACGCGTTCGATCTGACCGCCGTCACTGACGCCGCGCGGGCGCACCGCGCATGCTAACGCTCTCTCCGAGTCGGTCCGACGCCCGTCCAGCCTCCGCGCTGGACGGGCCCGGGCCGGGTCGTCCCCGGATTTCGCCACGGAGCCCCCATGACGCTACGTCCTACCCTGCCCGCACTCGCGCTGGCCCTCACCCTGGCGATCGGCGCGGCGCATGCGGCCACACCTGCTCGCACCGCCGGCAGCGCTGCTGCCGCTGAGGATGCCAGCGCCAGCAAGCGCCAACTCGATGCCCTGCTCGACGAACACTGGCAGACCTTCCTGCGCGAAGCGCCGGAGCAGGCCAGCTTCTTCGGCGACTACCGCTACAACGACGCCTGGGGCGACTACTCGCTGGCCGAGGCCGACCGCCAGGCACGCGAGTTGGACGTATGGCTGACACGCTTTTCCAAGATCGACCCCGCCGGCCTGGCCGAGTCCGACCGCCTCAACCTGGAACTGATCCAGCGCCGCCTGCGCAGCGACCGCGAGTTCTACGCGCTGAAGCTGCACGAGATGCCGCTGGACCAGATGAACGGCCTGCACCTGCTGCTGCCGATCGTCGCCGGCGCGTTCCCGTTCAATAACGTGCAGCAGTACGACGAGTACATCACGCGCCTGCGCGCCATGCCCAAGCTGCTGGACCAGATCACCGAACGCGCGCGCCAAGGCGCCAAGGACGGTCTGATCCCGCCGCGCTACCTGCTGGAGAAGGTGGTCGCGCAGTGCGACGGCATCGCCGATCCGGCCGGCGCCGACAACGTCTTCGCCGCTTCGCTGCGGAAGTTCCCCGATGCCGTGCCCGCCGCCGAGCGCGAGCGCATCCGCAAGGCCATGCTGGCCGCCATCGACGAGCAGGTGCGGCCGGCGTTCCGCAAGCTTTCGCAGTTCGTCGCCGAGGAATACGCGCCGCAGGGCCGCGAGCAACTGGGCATCTGGTCGCTGCCGCAGGGCGAAAAGCTCTACGCCTACCTGATCCGCCAGCAGGCCTCGACCTCGATGAGCGCCGAGCAGATCCACCAGTTGGGCCTGGCCGAGGTGGCGCGGATCGAGCGCACCCAGGCCGAGATCGCACGCAAGCTCGGCTACGCCGACCTGAAGGCGATGCGCGCAGCCGTGCGCACCGATCCCAAGCAGCACGCGCAGTCGCGCGAGCAGATCCTGGAGCTGTACCGCAAGTACGTGACCCAGATGGAGCCGCGCCTGCCGGAGCTGTTCGGGCTGCTGCCCAAGACCTCGGTGGAAGTGCACGCGATCGAGCCCTATCGCGAGAAGTCGGCCTCCGCCGCCGGCTACATGCCCGGCACGCCCGACGGCTCGCGCCCGGGCATGATCACCGTCAACACCAGCCAGCCCACCCAGCGCCTGCTGATGCCGATCGAAGCCATCGCCTACCACGAGGGCATCCCCGGCCATCACCTGCAGAACTCCATCACCCGCGCCCTGCCCGAGCTGCCGCCGTTCCGCCGCCTGATCGGCGAGATCGCCTACATCGAGGGTTGGGGCCTGTACTCCGAGCGCCTGGGCAAGGAACTGGGCTTCTACCAGGACCCGTACAGCGAATTCGGCCGGCTGGCGCAGGAACTGGTGCGCGCCAACCGCCTGGTGCTGGACACCGGCGTGCACCACAAGCGCTGGACGCGCGAGCAGATGGTGAGCTGGTACCGCGAGCATTCCGATTCGGACGAGCCCAACATCCAGGCCGAAGTCGACCGTTACATCGCCAACCCGGGCCAGGCGCTGGCGTACAAGATCGGCGAGTTGAAGATCGTGGAGCTGCGCGAGCGCGCGCAGCGCAAGCTCGGCGAGCGCTTCGACATCCGTGCCTTCCACGACCAGGTGCTGGGCGGCGGCGCGCTGCCGCTGGACGTGCTGGAAAGCCGCGTCGACGCCTGGATCGCCCAGCAAGCGGGCGCGGCGAAGGGCGCCTGACGGTCAGCGCGCGCGCTGCGGCGCTGGCTATACTGCCGCCGCAGCGCACGCGCCACGCGCGTCGCCCACACCCCGATCCGGAGCTTTGATGCGCACCGTCCTGGTGATCGACGACAACCCCGCGGTCGCGACCGCGCTGGACCTGCTGTTCGGCCTGCGCGAGATCCGCGTGCTCACCGCGCAATCGCCCGAAGAAGGCCTGAGTGCGCTGGAGCGCGAGGACGTGGGCCTGGTCATCCAGGACATGAACTTCACCGCCGACACCACCTCCGGCGAGGAAGGCGTGGCCCTGTTCCGCGACATCCGCGCGCGCCACCCCGACCTGCCCATCATCCTGCTCACCGCCTGGACCCACCTGGACATCGCGGTGGACCTGGCCAAGGCCGGCGCCGCCGACTACCTGGCCAAACCCTGGGACGATCAGAAACTGCTGGCCAGCGTGGAAAACCTGCTGGAGCTGTCGGCCAGTACCCGCGAGGTCGCGCGCCTGCACGACCAGCGCCGCCGCGCACAGCGCGAACTGGAATCGCGCTACGACCTGCGCGGCCTGGTGTTCGCCTCCGATGCGATGGCGCGGGTGATCGAACTGGCCGGCCAAGTGGCCCGCGCCGACGTGCCGGTGCTGATCACCGGGCCCAACGGCGCCGGCAAGGAGAAGATCGCCGAACTGGTGCAGGCCAACTCCGCGGTCAAGAACGGGCCCTTCGTGACCCTCAACTGCGGCGCCCTGCCCTCGGAGCTGATCGAAGCCGAGCTGTTCGGCGCCGACGCCGGCGCCTACACCGGCGCGAGCAAGGCGCGCGAAGGCAAGTTCGAAGCCGCCGACGGCGGCACCCTGTTCCTGGACGAGATCGGCAACCTGCCGCTGGCCGGGCAAATGAAATTGTTGCGCGTGCTCGAGACCGGCCGCTTCGAGCGCCTGGGCTCCAACCGCGAACGCCAGGTCAAAGTGCGGGTGATCAGCGCGACCAATGCCGACCTGCCGGCGATGATCCGCGACGGCCGCTTCCGCGAAGACCTGTACTACCGCCTCAACACCATCCAGATCCACCTGCCGCCGCTGGGCGAGCGGCCGGACGACGTGCTGCCGCTGGCGCGCAAGTTCCTGCGCGAAATGGCGCCCGACGGCGGCAAGCGCCTGGGCGAAGACGCCGAACGTGCGCTGGTCGCGCATCCCTGGCCCGGCAACGTGCGCGAGCTGCGCAACACCTTGCAGCGCGCGGTGCTGCTGGCGCGTGGCGACAGCATCGCCGTCGCCGACCTGGGTTTGCCGGCGGCGTCCGCATCGGCCGCGCACGCGTCGAGCGGTGGCGACGAGCCCGACCGCGCCGCGATCGAGGCCGCGCTGGAACGCGCCGGCGGCGTGCTCGCGCAGGCCGCCAGCGAACTGGGCCTGTCGCGGCAGGCCTTGTACCGCCGGCTCGACCGGCTCGGCATCAAACGGGATTAACGGCGCGCTCGCGCTCGCCGACAGGAGACCATCATGCGCTGGCTGCAACGCCTGCCCCTGAGTCTGATCTACGGTGCGATCGCCGCCGCCTATCTGGTGGTGGGCGCGGCGCTGGCGGTGTGGCTGGCCACCCTGCTGCCGCAACCGTGGATGGGCGCGGCGCTGGCCGCGGCGCTGCTGCTGCCGCTGCTGGTCTACCACGTGCGCCGTGCGTTCGCGCCGATGAACTCGCTGTTCCGTGCCCTGGCCGGCAGCGTGGCCAGCTACCGCGACGGCGACTACAGCTTCGGCCTGTCCTGGAACGGCAAGGGCGACCTGGGCGAACTGGTCGCCAGCCATAATCTGCTGGGCGAAGCCTTGCGCGAACAGCGCCTGACCCTGGTGCAGCGCGAACTGCTGCTGGACACCATGGTCCAGAACACGCCGGTGGCGATGCTGCTGGTCGACCCCAGCCGCCGCATCGTGCATGCGAATCTGGCTGCGCGGAAGATGCTGGGCGAAGGCCGGCGCCTGGAAGGCCAGTCGTTCGAGGAACTGCTCATGCGTGCGCCCGAGCCGGTGCGCGAGGCCTTCGAACGCGGCGGCGATGGCATGTTCACCGTCGGCGACGAGGACAACGAGGACATCTACCACTTGGCGCGGCGCCTGTTCCGCCTCAACGGCCGCCATCACGAACTGGTGCTGCTGCGCCAGCTCACCGCCGAGCTGCGGCGGCAGGAAGTGCAGACCTGGAAGAAGGTGATCCGGGTCATCAGCCACGAGCTCAACAATTCGCTGGCGCCGATCGCCTCGCTCGCCCATTCCGGCGCCGAGCTGGTGCGGCGCGGCCAGTACGACAAGCTGCCCACCGCGCTGAACACCATCGAGGAACGCGCGCGCCATCTGGAAGGCTTCATCCGCGACTACGCGCGTTTCGCCAAGCTGCCGGCGCCGCGGCTGGAAGCGGTGGAGTGGTCGCGCTTCCTGGCCCAGCTGCGCAGCCAGGTCGACTTCGTCTACGACGGCCGCGCCGCGCGCGGCCAGGAAGGCGTGGCGCGCTTCGACGCGGCGCAGATGGAGCAGAGCCTGCTCAACCTGCTCAAGAACGCGCACGAGTCCGGCTCCAAGCCCGAAGACGTGCACCTGGTGCTGCGGCGCACGCCCACGGCCTGGCGCATCGACGTGCTCGACCGCGGCACCGGCATGAACGACGCGGTGCTGGCCAACGCGCTGCTGCCGTTCTATTCGACCAAGCGCAACGGCACCGGCCTGGGTCTGGCGCTGGCGCGCGAGATCGCGGAGGCGCACGGCGGGCGCATCGCGCTGCTCAACCGCGAAGGCGGAGGGCTGTGCGTGTCGATGCTGATTCCGGACTGACCCAGCCCCCCTCTTCTTAAGTTCCCCCCTTTGAAAATGGGGGCTAGGAGGGATTTGCTGTTGCTGTTGCTTAGATCAACGGCAAAAGCCAAAGCCAAAGCAAATCCCCCCTAACCCCCTTTTTCAAAGGGGGGAACTGGGAAAGGGGAGAATGAGAGTTAACTCAGCTCTTGGGCTTCTTCACCGGCCGCTTCCACCCATCCACCGTGCTCTGCCGCGCGCGCGCAACGGTGAGCTTGCCGGCCGGCGCGTCCTTGCCGATCACCGAGCCGGCGCCGATGGTCGCGCCTTCGCCTATGGTCACCGGCGCCACCAGCGAAGAGTTTGAACCGATGAAGGCGCTGTCGCCGATGGTGGTGGTGGACTTGTTCACGCCGTCGTAGTTGCAGGTGATGGTGCCGGCGCCGATGTTGACGCCGCTGCCGATCACCGCATCGCCCAGATAGGCCAGATGGTTGGCCTTGCTGGTCACGCCCAGGCGCGCGTTCTTGGTTTCGACGAAGTTGCCGATATGCACGCCGTCGGCCAGCACCGTGCCGGGGCGCAGGCGCGCGTAGGGGCCGATGTGGGCCGCGCCCTCCACCACCACGCCGTCCAGATCGCAGTGCGCGCGCACCTCGGTGCCCGGGCCCAGCTTGACGTCCTTGAGTCGGCAGAACGGGCCGATGCGCACGCCGTCGGCCAGCTCCACCCGGCCTTCGAACACCACGTCCACGTCGATCTCCACGTCGCGGCCCACCGTGACTTCGCCGCGCTGGTCGTAGCGGTTCGGGTCGGCCAGGCGCGCGCCCTGCACGCAGACCGCGCGCGCGGCGCGGCGCTGGAACGCGCGCTCCATCTGCGCCAGCTGCCAGGGGTCGTTGACGCCTTCGACCTCGATCGGATCGCTCACGTGCACCATCTCGGCCGCGCTGAATTCGGCCGCGGCCGCGGCGAACACGTCGGTGAGGTAGTACTCGCCCTGGGCATTGTCGTTGCCCAGGTGCTGCAGCCAGCGCCGCAGCGGTTCGCCGTCGACGACCAGGATGCCGGTGTTGACGGTGCGGATCTGGCGCTGCTCCTCGTCGGCGTCCTTGTGCTCGACGATCTGACCGACGCGGCCTTCGGCATCGCGCAGGATGCGGCCGTAGCCAGTGGGATCGGCCAGGTCGGCCACCAGCACTGCCAAGCGGCCCGGCGCGGCGAGCAGGCGGCGCAAGGTGTCGGCGGTGATCAGCGGCACGTCGCCGTAGAGCACCAGCACGCGCGCGTCCTGCGGCACGCCGGGCATGGCCTGCTGCACGGCGTGGCCGGTGCCCAGGCGCTGCGTCTGTTCGGCCCAGTGCAGATCGGTCTGCTCGGCGAAGGCCGCGCGTACCTGCTCGCCGCCATGACCGTAGACCACGTGGATGCCGGCCGAGTCCAGCGCGCGCGCGGTGTCGATGACGTGCGCGAGCATCGGCCGTCCGCCGACTTTCTGCAGCACCTTGGCGGTGTCGGACTTCATGCGCTTGCCCTCGCCGGCGGCGAGGATGACGACATGCAAAGGGGCGGCCATGCGGACTCCAGGAGACGGTTGCGCGTTCAGTAAGCAGTGATTCTAGCCGCGGCGGCCCTGCTAGGATGCGGCGGTGCCCCATCCCCCCGCGCTCCCCCGCCGCCATCGCCCCCTGCCCGCGCGGAGCGGCGCCCGATGAGCCTGAGCCGGCAGGGCCGCCACTACCTGATCATCGGCCTGATCCAGTGGCTGCTGGACTGGGGCGTGATGGTCGCGCTCAGCCACTCCGGCATGCCGGTGGAGCCGGCCAACATCGCCGGCCGCGTCAGCGGCGCGCTGCTGGGGTTCTGGCTCAACGGCCGCATCACCTTCGCCGGCGACGACACCAAGATCGGCCGGCGCCAGTTCGGCCGCTTCCTGGGCATGTGGATCGCGACCACGCTGGCCAGCACCTGGGCCATGGGCGCGATCGACGACGCGGTGGGCCTGCAGTGGACCTGGCTGGCCAAGCCGGCGGTGGAACTGATGCTGGGGGGTATCGGGTTCTTGCTGTCGCGGCATTGGATTTATCGGCGCTGAGGGGGCCTCGGCGTACAGGATTGCGCCGGCCATGGGATATGGCGGTCGCGGCTCGCGCCGCTCCTACCCCAAAGCAGCCGATCCGCACTGTAGGAGCTGCGCGAGCTGCGACAGCGACACCACGACGGCCGTTGCGATTCCGCTGCGCAGACAACCGAAACGAAAAACGCCGGCACTGGGCCGGCGTTTCGTGGGCGACGCTTGCGCGCTCGCTCAGTGCTTCATGTTCTTGCGCAGGCGCTCCAGCGCCTGCAGCTGGGCCATGGCCTGGGCCAGCTGGGCCTGGGCCTCGGCCACGTCCATCTGCGGGCCGCGGTTGGCCAGCATGCGCTCGGCTTCTTCCTTGGCGGCGCGCACGGCGGCCTCGTCGATGTCCTGGGCGCGGATCGCGGTGTCGGCCAGCACGGTGACCACCTGCGGCTGCACTTCCAGGATGCCGCCGGACACGGCGAAATCCAGGTGTTCGCCGCTGGGCAGGGTCACCACGACCTTACCGGGCTTGAGCCGGGTGATCAGCGGCGCGTGGCGCGGCGCGATGCCGAGCTCGCCGATTTCACCGGTGGCGACCAGCATCGTCGCCTCGCCGTGGAAGATCTCTTCCTCGGCGCTGACGATGTCGCAACGGAAAGTGGTTGCCATAAGAAAACGCCTCTATTCATTGTCCCCCTCTCCCGCAGCGCGGGAGAGGAAACCGCGGTATCAGCCCACGCCCATCTTCTTGGCCTTCTCGACCGCTTCTTCGATGCCGCCGACCATGTAGAACGCCTGCTCCGGCAGGTGGTCGTACTCGCCTTCGACGATGCCCTTGAAGCCGCGGATGGTGTCCTTCAGCGACACGTACTTGCCGGGGGCGCCGGTGAACACTTCGGCCACGTGGAACGGCTGCGAGAAGAAGCGCTCGATCTTGCGCGCGCGGGCCACGGCGGTCTTGTCTTCTTCCGACAGCTCGTCCATGCCCAGGATCGCGATGATGTCCTTGAGCTCCTTGTACTTCTGCAGGGTCGACTGCACGCGACGGGCGGTGTCGTAGTGCTCGGCGCCGACCACGTTCGGGTCGAGCTGCCGCGAGGTCGAGTCCAGCGGGTCCACGGCCGGGTAGATGCCCAGCGAGGCGATGTTACGGCTCAGCACGACGGTGGCGTCGAGGTGGGCGAAGGTGGTCGCCGGCGACGGGTCGGTCAGGTCGTCCGCGGGCACGTACACGGCCTGGATCGAGGTGATCGAACCGGTCTTGGTCGAGGTGATGCGCTCCTGCAGCACGCCCATTTCCTCGGCCAGGGTCGGCTGGTAGCCCACCGCCGACGGCATGCGGCCCAGCAGCGCCGACACTTCGGTACCGGCCAGGGTGTAGCGGTAGATGTTGTCGACGAAGAACAGCACGTCGCGGCCCTTGCCGTTGGCGTCCTTCTCGTCGCGGAAGTACTCGGCCATGGTCAGGCCGGTCAGCGCCACGCGCAGACGGTTGCCCGGCGGCTCGTTCATCTGGCCGTACACCATCGCCACCTTCGACTTCGACAGGTCTTCCTGCACGATGACGTTGGCGTCGGACATTTCGTGATAGAAGTCGTTGCCTTCGCGGGTACGCTCGCCCACGCCGGCGAACACCGACAGACCCGAATGCTCGGTCGCGATGTTGTTGATCAGCTCGAGCATGTTCACGGTCTTGCCCACGCCGGCGCCGCCGAACAGGCCGACCTTACCGCCCTTGGCGAAGGGGCACATCAGGTCGATGACCTTGATGCCGGTTTCCAGCAGCTCGTTGCCCGAGGACTGGTCGGCGTAGTCGGGAGCGGAGCGGTGGATTTCCCAATGCTCCTTGGCCTCGACCGGGCCGCGCTCGTCGATCGGCTCGCCGAGCACGTTCATGATGCGGCCCAGGGTGGCGGTGCCGACCGGCACGGCCACGGCGCGACCGGTGTTGGTGGCGATCAGGTTGCGCTTCAGGCCGTCGGTGGAGCCCAGCGCGATCGCGCGGACCACGCCGTCGCCGAGCTGCTGCTGCACTTCGAGCGTGATGGCGGTGTTTTCCACCTTCAGCGCGTCGTACACCTTCGGCACCGACTCGCGCGGAAACTCGACGTCGACGACCGCACCGATGATCTGAACGATCTTGCCCTGGCTGCTCATCTTTGATTCCTCAGTAACTTTTAATGCTGCTCGTGGTCGCGGGCCCTGCGGCCGCGCCCACCGGATGGGTTAGACCGCCGCGGCGCCGCCGACGATTTCGGAGATTTCCTGGGTGATCGCAGCCTGGCGGGCCTTGTTGTAGACCAGGTTCAGCGTGCCGATCAGCTTGGTCGCGTTGTCGCTGGCGGCCTTCATCGCCACCATGCGCGCGGCATGCTCGGAGGCCACGTTTTCCAGCACCGCCTGGTACACCAGCGACTCGATGTAGCGGGTCAGCACGTGGTCCAGCACGGTCTGCGCGTCGGGCTCGTAGATGTAGTCCCAGTCGTGCTTGGCGACCTGCGTCTCCGGTTCCGGCAGCGGCAGCAGCTGATCGAACGCCGCGCGCTGGGTCATGGTGTTGACGAAGTCGTTGTAGCAGACGAACACGCGGTCCACGCTGCCGGCGCTGTAGGCGTCCAGCACGACCTTGATCACGCCGATCAGCTGTTCCAGGTGCGGCTGGTCGCCCAGGTGGGTGACCGAGGCCAGCATGTTGACCTTGATCCGGCGGAAGAACACCGACGCCTTCTGGCCGATGGTGACCACGTCGACCTCGACGCCCTGCTCCTGCCACTTGCGGAACTCGCCCAGCAGCTTGCGGAACAGGTTGTTGTTGAGGCCGCCGGCCAGACCGCGGTCGGAAGACACGATCACGTAGCCGACGCGCTTCACGTCCTTGCGCTCGACCATGTACGGATGGCGGTAGTCGGCGTTGGCCTGGGCCAGGTGGCCGATCACCTGCTTGATCACGCGCGCGTAGGGGCGCGAGACCTTCATCCGGTCCTGCGCCTTGCGGATCTTGGAAGCCGAGACCATTTCGAGCGCGCGCGTCACCTTGCGGGTGTTCTGCACGCTCTTGATCTTGGTTTTGATTTCGCGTCCGCCTGCCATCTCTTCGCTCGCTTGTTCGCTTCGTGGGTTAGGAAAGGGTGGTCCGGTGACGGGGCGCCGGAACCGCCGAAAGCGGCCCCGCGTCCGTGTCCGGTCGCCGGCTTACCAGGTCCCGGTCTGCTTGAACTCTTCGATGCCCTTCTTGAAGGCGCCTTCGATCTCGTCGTTCCAGTCGCCCGTCGAGTTGATCTTGTTGACCAGCTCGCCGGCGGTGTTGACGAAATGCGCGTGCAGCGCGTCTTCGAACACGCCGATCTTCGACACCGGCACGTCGTCCATGTAGCCCTTGTCGACCGCGTAGATCGACAGCGACTGCAGCGCGATCGGCATCGGCGCGTACTGCTTCTGCTTCATCAGTTCGGTCACGCGCTGGCCGCGCTCGAGCTGCTTGCGGGTGGCTTCGTCCAGGTCGGAGGCGAACTGGGCGAACGCCGCCAGCTCGCGGTACTGCGCCAGGGCGATACGGATGCCGCCGGACAGCTTCTTCACGATCTTGGTCTGCGCGGCGCCACCGACGCGCGACACCGAGATACCGGCGTTCACGGCCGGGCGGATGCCGGCGTTGAACAGGTCGGTTTCCAGGAAGATCTGGCCATCGGTGATCGAGATCACGTTGGTCGGTACGAACGCCGAGACGTCGCCGGCCTGGGTCTCGATGATCGGCAGCGCGGTCAGCGAGCCGGTCTTGCCCTTCACTTCGCCGTTGGTGAACTTTTCGACGTAGTCCTCGTTCACGCGCGCGGCGCGCTCGAGCAGGCGGCTGTGCAGGTAGAACACGTCGCCCGGGTAGGCTTCGCGGCCCGGCGGACGGCGCAGCAGCAGCGAGATCTGGCGGTAGGCCACGGCCTGCTTGGACAGATCGTCGTACACGATCAGCGCGTCTTCGCCGCGGTCGAGGAAGAACTCGCCCATGGTGCAGCCCGAGTAGGCGCTGATGTACTGCATGGCAGCCGATTCCGACGCGGTCGCGGCGACCACGATGGTGTGGGCCAGGGCGCCGTTCTCTTCCAGCTTGCGCACCACGTTGGCGATCGAGCTGGCCTTCTGGCCGATCGCGACGTAGATGCACTTAATGCCGGTGCCCTTCTGATTGATGATGGCGTCGATGGCCATCGCGGTCTTGCCGGTCTGGCGGTCGCCGATGATCAGCTCGCGCTGGCCGCGGCCGATCGGAATCATGGCGTCGACCGACTTGTAACCGGTCTGCACCGGCTGGTCGACCGACTTGCGCCACAGCACGCCCGGAGCCACGCGCTCCACCGGAGCGGTCAGGGTCGCGGCGATCGGGCCCTTGCCGTCGATCGGCTCGCCCAGCGCGTTGACCACGCGGCCGAGCAGCTCGCGGCCGACCGGCACTTCCAGAATGCGGGCGGTGGTCTTGGCCACGTCGCCTTCGCGCAGGTGCTCGTAGTCGCCCAGGACCACGGCGCCGACCGAGTCGCGCTCCAGGTTCAGGGCCAGCGCGAACGTGTTGTTCGGCAGCTCGATCATTTCGCCCTGCATCACGTCGGCCAGGCCGTGGATGCGCACGATGCCGTCGGACACCGAGGTGACCGTGCCTTCGTTGCGCGCCTCGGCGGCCAGCTTGACCTTCTCGATGCGGGTCTTGATCAGTTCGCTGATTTCGGACGGGTTGAGCTGGGTGCTTGCCATGGGTGGTTCCCTTGTGCCCGACGCGGACGCCGGATTTGCATTTGATTTCGTGTCTGGATGCCGATCAGCCCGCCAAGGCGGTCTGCAGGCGCGCGAGCTTGCCCTTGAGCGAGCCGTCGATCACCACGTCGCCGGCGTCGATCACCGCGCCGCCGATCAGCGAAGCGTCGACCGCGGTCTCGAGTTCGACTTCGCGGCCGAAGCGCTTCTTCAGCGCGGCCTTGATCGACTCGAGTTCGGCGGCCGGCAGCTCGCTGGCGGCGGTGACGCGCGCCTTGACGATGCGTTCGACTTCCGCGCGCAGTTCCTCGAACAGGCCCGCGATCTCGGGCAGCAGGCCCAGGCGGCGGTTGTCCGCGAGCACGCCGAGGAAGCGCAGGAAGGCTTCGTCGGCGCCGTCGATCGCGATCAGGCCGACCGCCTGGTCGGCGCTCAGGCGCGGATGCGACAGCACGGCCTGCGCCTGCGGATCGGCGGCGACGCGCGCGGCGAAGGCGAGCGCCTGCGACCATGCGGCGGAACGGCCGCCGTCGCGCGACAGCGAGAACGCGGCGCGGGCGTACGGGCGGGCGAGTGTGAGGTTCTGGCTCATCAGCTTATGGCTATCCGATCAGTCGTTCGCGTCGCTGGCCGTTACAGCTGCGCGGCCAGATCGTCGAGCAGCGCCTTGTGGGCGTTGGCGTCGATCTCGCGCTTGAGCAGCTTCTCGGCGCCGCTGACGGCCAGCGTGGACACCTGCTTGCGCAGGTCTTCGCGGGCACGGGTGGCGGCAGCGGCGATTTCGGCGTCGGCCAGCGCCTTTTGGCGGGTGGCTTCGACGACGGCGTCGGTCTTGGCCTGATCGACGATCTGATTGGCGCGCTGATGCGCCTGCTCGATGATCTCGTTGGCCTTGGCGCGCGCTTCGCGGAGTTCCGCGTCCACGCGTTCCTGCACCTGCACCAGGTCCTTCTGGCTGCGCTCGGCAGCGGCCAGACCTTCGGCAATCTTGTGTTGACGTTCTTCGATCGCCTTGTTCAGGGGCGGCCAAATGAACTTCATCGTGAACCAGATCAGGATCACGAACGTGATCATCTGGCCGAAGAAGGTCATGTTGAGATTCATGACAGCTCCGATAGGACGCTGCGGGCGGTAAAGCCCGGGAGAGCCGTCCGCGTCAACGGACGGCTCCGTGGATCGACTGCGCTACTTAGTGAGCGGCAGCGGCGGCCGGAGCGGCGGCGGCGGCGGACTGCACCGCGCCCAGCAGCGGGTTGCCGAACGCGAACAGCAGGCCGACGGCCAGCGCGATGATGAACGCCGCGTCGATCAGGCCGGCCAGCAGGAACATACGGCCCTGCAGCATCGGCACCAGCTCCGGCTGACGGGCAGCCGACTCAAGGAACTTCGAGCCCATCAGCGCGATGCCGAGGCACGCACCGATCGCGCCGAGGCCGACCATCATGCCGATCGCGATCGCGGTCAGGCCCTGCACATTGGCGATGAATTCCATGGTTTTCTCCTACTGAAACGTTTGGGTTTGACTAACAGGTGAGGTGATGCGGAAAGGGTGAAGCTAAAACTGGAACGCGGGTCAGTGACTCTCGTACGCGCCGGCGATGTAGACGACGGTGAGAATCATGAAGATGAAGGCCTGCAGCAGCACGATCAGGATGTGGAACAGCGCCCAGGCGGCGTTGAAGATCACGCCCGGCACGAACATCAGCAGGCCGCCGCCCAGCAGGCCGGCGATGAGCATGAACACCAGCTCGCCGCCGTACATGTTGCCGAACAGTCGCATGGCCAGGCTGACCGGCTTGACCAGGTACTCGATCACGTTCAGACCCAGGTTGGCCGGAGCCAGCGCCAGCTTGGCGCCGGTGCTGTGCGCGTGGAACGGCGCGGTCAGCAGCTCCTTGCCGAAGCCGAAGCCGCCCTTGGCCTTGATCGAGTGCCACAGGATCAGGAAGAACACGACGGTCGACAGCGCCAGCGTGGTGTTGAGGTCGGCCGTGGGAACCCAGCGGAAGTAGGTGTGCTGCGCGACCTCGGCGCCGGCGGTGGCCTTGACCACCCAGCCCGGCAGGTCCAGCGGCAGCAGGTCCATGCCGTTCATCAGCACGACCCACATGAAGATGGTCAGCGCCAGCGGCGTGATCGAACGGCGATCGCCGTGGAAACTGTCCTTCACCTGGCCGTCGATGAACTCCAGGATGATTTCGACGAAGGCCTGGCCCTTGGACGGCACGCCCGCGGTGGCCTTGCGCGCGAAGAACGCGAACCAGCCGATGAAGAACAGGCCCAGGACCAGCGACACCGCCCAGGTGTCGATGTGGAACGCGCCGCCGCCCAGCTCGATGGTGTTCTGCTGGAGGTGGTGCTGGATGTATTCGTTCAGGCCGCCCGAACCGGTCTGTTCACTCACGAAAGACACCTATCGATTCTTCAAAAGATGGGCCAGTACGAACGCCAGCGTCGCCGCGAGCACCCCGACCAGCATTGGCAGCGGGGGCAAACGCATCCCGGCCAGTCCCAGCCCGAGCACCGCGAACACCACCACCCATTTCACTACGACCCCGAGCAGCAACCGCCCCATGGCCATGCCGGCCGGCTGCACGCCGCCCCCCAGCGCCAACAGGGCCGCCAGGAAGCTGCCCGCGAAGACCGCGCCGCCGCCCACCGCCGCCGCAAGCGCGTAGCGCGCACCGAGGGGGAGGAAGGCCAGCGCGGTCAGCGCCGTCGCGCCGCCTTGCCAAGCAATCGCGCGCGACGCCAGCCGGCGGCCCGTGGACAAAGGATCGTGCACGCGGAGCTCGTCGGTCTGGGGTAGGCGCAAAGCGCCCGGTAGAGCCGCAAAAGTATAGAACGCGCTCGCGATCCGGGCAACCGCCGCCCGTCACGTCGGCGCCCGGCCGCGGGAGCCGGCGGCGGGGGCAGCGGGAGCGTCTTGCGTCCATGGCCCGCACTATGCCGGCTCGCCGTAGGTCATTGAATTACCTGGGAGGTTAAGTCGCCGGCATGAGATCGGAGCGACGCCTAGCAACGATAGATCGCGGCTATGACAAGCACAGCGCCTATCGATTTGACTTACGTCGAGACAGGCGTACAGTTGAGAACAATTCTCATTTACCGAGGTGCGCCGTGGCCAAAACCGTCAGCTTTGCCTGCGTGCATTTTTCCGTCGCTTTCCTGGTGGGGTACTTGATGACCGGCAGCGTCTGGGTCGGCGGCGCCCTGGCCATGGTCGAGCCGGCCTGCAATACCGTGGCTTTCCATTTCCACGAGAAGATCTGGAAGCGGATCGAGAGCCGCCGCGCGCAGGCCACGACCGTAGCCGCGGCGACCTGAAATCCGCGCGGAACCTTTTCCGCCGGACCCGGTCTGTCCTTAGGAACGCCCGCCGCCACTCTCTCCTCGTCAATGGCAAAGCAGCGGTGGGCTCCCCGAAGCCCCGGCCCCGTGCGCCGGGGCTTCGCCTTTTGTGAGCCGCGTCACCGTTTGGCGATCGCAGCCGTTTAATCGGACGATTCAAACGCGCGCTTTCACGATGGTTCCACCCTTGCTTGGGCATTAGTTGAGTACGCCGTGCACATCCGTTGTGCCGTGCCGCTCATCCCCCGCATTGGAGTGCGATTCGTGAATCCCAAAACCCTGCCCCTGACGCTCGCGCTGGCCGCGATCGGCGTCGCCTACGCTTTACCCGCGCAAGCCATCGAAGACGATCGTTTCACCCTGCGCCTGGGCGCGATGCAAGTGGACGCGCAGAGCGAACTGCGCGGCAGCACCCTGTTCGGCGGCCAGCCGTTCGAGTTCAGCGAAGACTTCGACTTCGGCGGCGACGAAGTGGTGCCGCGCCTGGAAGGCCAGTTCCGCTTCGGCGACCGCCACCGCTTCCTGTTCAACTACTTCGGCTACGACAAGGACCGCCGCGCGACGCTGGGCCAGGACCTGTCCTACGACAACATCACCATTCCCGCCGGCAGCTTCGCCAAGGCCAAGGCCAAGTTCGAACTGGCCAGCGCGGTGTACGACTACGCGGTGGTGGAAACCGACACCGTGAGCCTGGGCCTGCAGTTGGGCATCGAGTACGCCAAGCTGGAGGGCAAGCTCTACGCCGAAGCCGGCGCCAACACCTACGAGTCGCGCTCCAGCGACGACGGCTACGCGCCGGTGGTGGGCGCACGATTGACCGTCGCGCCGAACGAGCATTGGCGTTTCGTCGCCCAGGGCCAGTATCTGGATGCCGGTTGGGGCAACTTCGACGACTACGAGGGCGACCTGAGCCGCGCCAACGCGCTGGTGGAGTACCGCTTCACCGAGAATGTGGGCGTGTTCTTGGGCTACGACTGGTTCAAGCTCGACGTGGAGCGCAGCGGCAGCGATGGCGTGCTGGGCGTGGATCAGCGCTTCAAGGGGCCGATGGCGGGTGTGACGCTGGCGTTTTGAGGGCGGCCCTCACCCCAACCCCTCTCCCGTGAACGGGAGAGGGCCAAGAGCAGCAGCGACGTTCTTGATTCCCTCTCCCGCTTGCGGGAGAGGGCTAGGGTGAGGGAGTGAGCGCGCAGCGCGAATGCCGTTGATCTGCGGCTGAGAGTTCGCGGTCGCAGCTTGCGCAGTTCCCACGGTGAGCGGACTCGGATTTCGTCCTAGTTTGGATTCGCGGTCGCGGCTTAGGCCGCTCCTACCCCAGAGCAAAGCAAAGCGCAGGAACGCAGAAGCCGGCGCTTGGCGCCGGCTTCCGTGGGTGCCACCGCGAAGCGATCAGGCCTTCTTCTTCGGGATGTACAGATCCGTGATCGTGCCGTCGAAGACTTCGGCGGCCATGCCCACCGACTCGCTCAGGGTCGGATGCGGATGGATGGTGTGGCCGATGTCGGCGACCTCGCAGCCCATCTCGATCGCCAGCGCCACTTCGGTGATCAGGTCGCCCGCGTGCACGCCGACGATGCCGCCGCCGACGATGCGATGGGTGGCCTCGTCGAAGATCAGCTTGGTGAAGCCCTCGGTGCGGCCCAGGCCGATCGCGCGGCCGCTGGCGGCCCACGGGAACTTGCCTACGCCCACCTTCAGACCCTTGGCCTTGGCTTCGGTCTCGGTCACGCCGACCCAGGCGATTTCCGGATCGGTGTAGGCCACCGACGGAATCACCCGCGCCACCCACTCCTTCTTCTCGCCCGCCGCCACTTCCGCGGCCAGCTTGCCTTCATGGGTGGCCTTGTGCGCGAGCATCGGGTTACCGACCAAATCGCCGATGGCGAAGATGTGCGGCACGTTGGTGCGCATCTGCCGGTCGACCGGAATGAAACCGCGATCGGTTACCTGCACGCCGGCCTGGTCGGCGCCGATCTTGCCGCCGTTGGGCGCGCGGCCCACGGCCACCAGCACGCGGTCGTACACGCCCGATGCCAATGCCGGCGTCTTGCCGGCCTCGGCGCTTTCGAACGAGACCTGGATGCCTTCCTTCAGCGCTTCGGTCGCCGCGGCCTTGGTCTTCAGATGCACGGCCACGCCCTGCTTCTTCAGGCGGTCGGCCAGCGGCTTGACCAGATCCGGGTCCGCGCCCGGCATCAGCTGGTCCATGAACTCGACCACAGTGACGTCGCTGCCCAGCGCGCGGTATACGGTGGCCATTTCCAAGCCGATGATGCCGCCGCCGACGACCAGCAACTGCTTGGGCACGTCGGCCAGTTCGAGCGCGTCGGTGGAATCCATGACGCGCTTGTCGTCCCAGGGGAAATTGCCGAGCTTCACCGCCTGCGAACCGGCGGCGATGATGCACTGCTCGAAGCGGATCAGCTGGGTGCCGGACTCGCCCTGCACTTCCAATTCGTTGGCCGACACGAAGCGGCCGGTGCCGGTGACGGTGCGCACCTTGCGCTGCTTGGCCATGCCCGCCAGGCCCTTGGTCAGCTGGCCGACGACCTTTTCCTTGTACTTGCGCAGCGCGTCCAGATCGATCGTGGGCTTGCCGAAGCTCACGCCGTAGTCGCTGGCGTGCTCGGCTTCGTCGATCACCGCGGCGGCGTGCAGCAATGCCTTGGACGGAATGCAGCCGACGTTGAGGCAGACGCCGCCAAGGCTGGCGTAGCGCTCCACCAGCACCGTATCCAGGCCCAGGTCGGCGGCGCGGAACGCGGCGGTGTAGCCGCCGGGGCCGGAGCCGAGCACCAGCATGCGGCACTCCACATCGGCCTTGCGGCCGCTGGCGGACGCTGCCGTCGGCGCGGGCGTTGCGGTGGCAGGCGGCTTGGGCGCTTCGGCCGCAGCGGGCTTGGCGGCTGCGGCGGCGGGCTTGGGCGCTTCGGCGGGCGCAGCGGCTTCCGACGCGCCTTCCGATTCAAGAATCGCGATCACCGCGCCTTCGGCGACCTTGTCGCCGATCTTGACGCTGATCGACTTGACCACGCCGTCGGCCGAGGACGGCACTTCCATCGTCGCCTTGTCCGATTCCAGCGTGACCAGACCCTGGTCCTTCTTGACCGTGTCGCCTACCGCGACCAGCAACTCGATGACGGGTACGCCGTCGTAGTCGCCGATGTCCGGCACCTTGACTTCAATCGTTGCCATTGACCTCTCCCGCGCCGCCGGCAGCGTTGCCGGCCAGCCATAGTTCCAGTTCCGCCAGCGAAGCGGCCAATTGATTCCAGCGTCGCGCACGCCGCTCATCGCCATCGTCGGTGGCTTCGATCAGCAAATCGTTCTGCCGCATCAGCAGTTCGCCGGCGCCGCAGTCCGGGCGCAGCCCGCTCACACGCAGGTCGCCGGCGACGAACAGCAGGGTGTCGGCGTCGTGGAAGCCCGCGGCGCGGTCGGCCGGCACCGACGCGGCCAGCGCGCG
The DNA here is from genome assembly GCF_003382365.1 of Lysobacter silvisoli. Classification (NCBI taxonomy): domain Bacteria; kingdom Pseudomonadati; phylum Pseudomonadota; class Gammaproteobacteria; order Lysobacterales; family Lysobacteraceae; genus Lysobacter; species Lysobacter silvisoli. The sequence continues at coordinate 190,186 of NZ_QTSU01000004.1, forward strand.
CTGCCAGTCGGCGACCAGGCGCCTGGCCAGCGCCGCCGGCATCGGCACCTCGTTCACGTCCGGCTCCTGGTCCACGCGCATGCGCAGCGCGCCACCGCTCCAGGAGGCCACGCGGTCCTCGGCCTCGGCATAACGCAGGCGCCAATCGCCCTCGCCTTCGCCGGGAATCAGCACCAGGCCGCTCTCGGCGCTATAGCGCGGCAGCGTGGTCAGGCTCAGCGCCGCCGTGGCGCCGCCGGCGAACAAGCGCTCCACCGCCTGGCCGTGGTTCTCGGTGGCCGGCGGCCAACCGCGGCCGAGTTCGGGCTTGCACTCGTCCTCGGCGGCGTGTGCGAGCGGGGCTGCCAGTAGCAATGCGACCAATGCGATCGCACAGGCAAAAGTTCTAGGCACAAGCATGTCGCTCATCGGCGCTGACGCCTCCAAAGTTCGTTGTCGGGTTGCATGCGGATCATGGAGAGCCGCCAGGCTGACCGGAAGCTTTCGACGCATAAACCGGCGGCGCCAGCCCGCCAATGCGCTCCATCTGCAGCGGGCGTTCGCGAGAGGGCAGAAACGATAGCCAGATCGCGTTGATCTTTCCCGTGAGCTGGTCACGCGAGTAGGGCCCTTGGTAACGGCTGTCGTCGCTATTGGGCCGGTTGTCGCCGAGGATGAAATAGCTATCCGCATCCAAGGTCAGGCTCAGCGGCGCGGCAGGATCTTGCTCCGGTGACTGGATCGCGTAGCGCTCGTTCAGCGCCATGCCATCGATCCGGACCTGGCCGCCACGGACCTCGATAGTTTCCCCGGGAAGGCCGATCAAGCGGCCCACCCAGGTTTGCTGCGGCGTTGAATGCGGTCTGTACGTAACCACATCGCCACGCGATAGCTGGCGCAAGCTCTGCGGGCGCGTGTCCACCACGACGAAATCGCCGGGACTCAAGCTGGAAGACATGCTTCGCGACGGGATCCGGAAGATTTCGTACCCTAGCAACTCGCCGCGATTGGGCGCCCACAGCATGCCCGGAGCGGCGCAGACCAGCCCGATCCATAGATAGTGGTACCAGCGGTTGTACCAGCGCGCGCTGTACGACTGCGGCCGTTTCCATGCCAGCCAAAAGGGATAGAAGGTGGCGACGAAGCCCAGCGCGAGTATGACGAGCATGATCGCGTAATAACCCGGCACGATCTGGATGGCGCCGGACCACCCTCCCGCAACCAACACCAAAAACGTTCCCAGCAAAAAGGCGATGCCCAACCGCAGCCTGCCCACATAGGCGAACGCGACAACCGGAGTGAGCACGCCGAACAGCAACGCCAGCCAGGGTCGGCGAGGCCTTTGGTATGCGGGCGCTGCGACGTTCAAGGGCCGGCCCGTTTACAGCAGCACGCGCCGCATGTCGCCCAGCAACTGGCCGAGGTATGCGGTGAAGCGGGCGGCGGCGGCGCCGTCGATGACGCGGTGGTCGTAGGACAGCGACAACGGCAGGACCAGGCGCGGGGCGAACTGCTTGCCGACCCACACCGGCTTGGTCGCCGACTTGGACACGCCCAGGATCGCGACTTCCGGCGCGTTGACGATGGGCGTGAACGCGGTGCCGCCGATGCCGCCCAGCGAGCTGATCGAGAAGCAGCCGCCGCTCATGTCGGCCGGGCCGAGCTTGCCGTCGCGCGCCTTGGCGGCGAGCTCGCCGGTTTCCCTGGCGATCTGCAGCACGCCCTTCTTGTCGCAGTCGCGCACCACCGGCACGACCAGGCCGTTCGGGGTGTCGGCGGCGAAGCCGATGTGGAAGTACTTCTTGAGGGTCAGGTTCTCGCCGCTGGCGTCGAGCGAGGCGTTGAAGGTCGGGAACTTCTGCAGGGCCGCGACCGAGGCCTTCATCAGGAAGGCGAGCATGGTCAGCTTGATCCCGGCCTTTTCGTTTTCCTTGTTCAGCGCCACACGCAGCGCTTCCAGGTCGGTGATGTCGGCATCGTCGTGCTGGGTGACGTGCGGGATCATCGCCCAGTTGCGCGCCAGGTTGGCGCCGGAGAGCTTCTGGATGCGGGTCAGCGGCTTGGTTTCGATCTCGCCGAACTTGGCGAAGTCGACCTTGGGCCAGGGCAGCAGGTTCAGTCCGCCGCCCAGCGCGGGCGCGCCTGCCGCGGCGGGCGCGCCGCCACCGCCCTGCATCACGCCCTTGACGAAGGACTGCACGTCTTCCTTGGAAATACGGCCGCCGCGCGCGCTGCCGCTGACGCGCGACAGGTCCACGCCGAGCTCGCGCGCGAACAGGCGCACCGCCGGGCTGGCGTAGGGCACCTTGTCGGGCATGAGCTCGTCGGCGGTAAACGCCACCGGCGGGGTACGCGGCGGCATCGCCTCGGGGTCGGTGCCGGCGTTGGCGCCGGCCAGCGCGGTCGGGGCGGCGGCCGGAGCAGCGGGTGCGGCCGGTGCAGGCGCGGCGGCAGGTGCCGGAGCGGGCGCCTCGGCCTTGGGCGCGGGCGCGGCCGGAGCGGCAGCCGCCGGAGCGGGCGCGGCGGCCGCGGCGCCGTCGGCGGGCTCGATCAGGGCCACCAGGCTGCCCTCGGCCAGCTGATCGCCGATCTTGACCTTGAGCTCGCGCACTACGCCGGCGAACGGCGCCGGCACTTCCATCGTCGCCTTATCGGACTCCAGCGTGACCAGGCCCTGGTCCTGCTGCACCGTGTCGCCGACGGCGACCAGCAGTTCGATGACGGGGACGCCGTCGTAGTCGCCGATGTCGGGGACGCGTGCTTCCTTCAGCTCAGCCATGATCGTGGGGCTCCGCAAATGCGCGAAAACCCTATTGTGCGGGCTGGAGCCAGCCACGCCAACCGCACCTTCCAGCTAATGGCGACCCACGCCCGGGTACAGTGCCCGCACGCTGGCGCGGCCCTGCGGCGGCCGCGCTCAGTCCTTGCCGGCTTTGCCGGTCCTGGCCTTGGCGTAGAGCAGATTCAGGGGCTTGCCGTTGATACGCAGCTCCAGCGCATCGTCCAGGCGGTCCAGCTCGACCATGCGCTGGCACAGGCTTTCGGCGCGGCGCTCCAGGGCGTCGGCGCGCGGTTTGACCCTGGCCTCGATCTGGGCGTCCAAGTTCTCCAGCCGGCGCAGGCGGGTCTCGTCGCCGCTGAAGGCCGCGCCGATGGCGCCGCCGACGATGTCGCCGATCAGGCTGGGAATGACTTCACCCACCGCCTCGCCGATGCCATCGCCCAGTTCTTCGGTGTTGAAGCGGTTGGGGGTGACCGAGCGCGCCAGGCGCGCGTCGATCTGCGCGCGGGCCTTTGCCAGCTTGGCCTGCACGGCCTTGGGGTCGCTGCTGATGCCGGCGGCGACCTCGCCCAGGGCGGTGAAGGCGATCTCGGCGGCCTCGCGGCCGATCAGCTGGGCCTCGGGCATGGCCGCGCGGGTCTGGCGTTCGAATTCGGACAGGCGCTGGCTGTCGGCCGAGCTCAGGCTCAGCCATTTGTCGTCGACGAACAGCCGGCCCTGGCGCATGACGATGGCCTTGGGCGTGCCGCTGTCGCGGGTGAAGATCACGCTGCGCTCGTTGAGGCTGAGCTCGTAATCGCTTTCGATGTTGCACTCGATCTCGGCCGCCGCGGCCGCGCCGCAGCACAGCGCCAAGGCGCTCAGCGCCAGCAGGCGCGCAGAAACGGAACGGCCGGTGCGGACGGGGTGCGGCATCGTCTGGCTCCATGACGGGACGGCGCCATGATGCCGCGCCCGCGCGCCGCCGTCCCCTGCCGATGGGGAGCGTGACCTTCGTCATGCGGCCAGGCCGGCAGGCCAGCGCCGTTCATCGCCGGTTGCGTCGCGAACGGAGCCGATTTGGCGAAGATTTCCACAGTGAGCGGGCGTCTCGTGCGCTTCCGCGACCGCCATGCTTGAACGACGGTTCAGGCGGGCTTTGCGCGCGGCGCATGAGCCGCTAAGCCCGTGCCGACGCGCTTACGCCGCTGCCTCGTCGGCTCACCATGCAGCGTCCGTCGCGCATGCACACGCGGCGCGCGGCGCCGAAATCGCGCGCTTCAAAGTCGGTTCATGCATGCCCAATGCCGCCTGCGCTGCGCAGGCATGCGCAGCGCGACGGAAGTTCCGCAAGCCGCGGATCGCGAACCAAGCAGGGTTCATGCACGCCGTCCTAGCCTGCGCACGCCTCCCCCAAGGCACCTACAAGAAGACATATAGGAGTCCACACCATGATGCGCTTCCGTCATTTGACCCTGGCCGTACTGGCCACCCTGGCCGTTGCCCCGGCCGCCTTCGCTCAGGATGCGACTACCGATACGGGCAGCGCCGCCGGCAAGCGTTTCGCCGTCGTTGGCGGCTACGCGCTGTCGGAGCCGACCAAGAACCCGTCGATCGCGGGCGGTCGCGCCCAGGCCGACGGCGACGGCGCCGCCACCCTGAGCGCCAGCTACTACATCACCGACAACATCGCGGTCGAAGCCTGGGGCGCGGCCGACAAGTTCGGTCATCGCGTCAACCTCAACGGCGCCAAGGCCGGCAGCGTGCAGGCGCAGCCCTACGCGGTGAGCGGCCAGTACCACTTCGGCACGCCGGACCAGACCGTACGCCCGTTCGTGGGCCTGGGCTACTACGAGGCCAACTACAGCGGCGAGCAGGCCGAACCGGCCGGCGCGCTGGCCGGCCAACGCATCGGCGTGGAAACCGCCAAGGGCGCCATGGCCACCGCCGGCGTCGACCTCAACATCACCCCGACCTGGTTCGCCCGCGCCGACGTGCGCTACATGCAGGGCAAGTCCGACGCCCGCCTCAACGGCGTCAAGGTCGGCGAGGCCGAGTTGAACCCGGTGGTGCTGGGCGTGGGCCTGGGCGCGCGCTTCTAAGCACCCGACCGCTCGACGCCGCGATACAGGCGGGCCCCGGCGACGGGGCCCGCCTTTTTCATGCGCGCGCGCGGCTGGCTACACTCGGCGCTCGATCCCCGCTGCGAGTGCCGCCGATGCGCCTGCCCGTCCTGCTAGCCCTGCTGTTGTTGGCCCTGCCCACGCATGCCGCGGACGCGCCCGCCGCGCCCAAGCGCATAGCCGTGCGCGCGGCCAAGCTCATCGACACCGCCCAGCAACGGGTGATCGAACGACCGCTGGTGCTGGTGGAAGGCGAGCGCATCGTCTCGGTGGCCGCCGGCGGCGAAGCGCCGGCCGGCGTGGACGTCATCGACCTGGGCACGGCCACGCTGATGCCGGGCTTCATCGACCTGCACGTACACATCACCGGCGACCCCACCAGCGGCAGCGGCAACTACTACGAGGACATCCTCAAGCGCAGCCCGATCGACGAGGCGGTGACCGCGCACGTCTACGCCCAGCGCACTCTGCGCGCGGGCTTCACCACGGTGCGCAACGTGGGCTCGGGCGAATACATCGACGTGGCGCTGGCGCGCGCGATCGAGCACGGCAAGCTGCAGGGCCCGCGCATCCTGCCCTCGGGCCTGGCCATCGGCGCCACCGGCGGCCATATCGACGGCAACACCGGTTTTTCGCCCTACCTGGAATTCCACAACGCCACCGGAGTGGCCGACGGCGTGGAAGCGGTACGGGCCAAGGTGCGCGACAACGTCAAGCACGGCGCCGAGGTGATCAAGTTCATGGCCGGCGCCGGCGTGCTCAGCGCCGAAGCTTCGGTGGGCGCGCCGCAGTACACCCAGGAGGAGATGAACGCGATCGTCGACGAGTCGCACCGCTGGGGCAAGCGCGTGGCGGCGCACGCGCACGGCGCCGAGGCGATCCGCATGGCGATCCTGGCCGGGGTGGATTCGGTGGAGCACGCCAGTTTCATCGACGACGAGGGCCTGCGCCTGGCCAAGCAGAAAGGCACCTGGCTGGTGATGGACGTCTACAACGACGATTACATCCTGGCCGAGTATACCCGCCTGGGCTTTCCGCAGCAGATGATCGACAAGGAAAAGCTGGTCGGCCGTACCCAGCGCGAGAGCTTCCGCCGCGCGGTGCGCGCGGGCGTGCGCCTGGGCTACGGCACGGACGCGGGTGTGTATCCGCACGGCGACAACCGCAAGCAGTTCCCGAAGATGGTCGAGTGGGGCATGACGCCGATGCAGGCGTTGCGCGCGGCGACCTCGGACGCGGCGCAGCTGCTGGGCTGGGAGGACAAGGTGGGATCGGTGGCGGCGGGGCGCTACGCGGATCTGGTGGCGGTGTCGGGGGATCCGCTGGCGGACATCCATGCCTTGGATGCGGCGCCGGTGTTCGTGATGAAGGGGGGTGAGGTGGTGGTGGGGGATGGGCGCTGAAGCTTTGATTGCTCCTGAGTTTTCTTAGGGCCAACGGCAACAGCTTCCGTCCGCAAGCGGCCGGGTCACTTTCTTTTGATAAGCGTCAAAAGAAAGTAACCAAAAAAAACGCTGCGCCAGAGCTCCCTTGCGAGATCGGAGCGTGCGCGGGGATTTTCCGATCGGGCCTCCTGCCCGAGCGGAAAACGGCGCACGTCCTGTGCGCCGCCCTCCGGGTCTTCATTTCGTGCTGCGAGTTCGGTGGCCGAGCGATGGTCAAGAGCATTCGCTGCGCTCACCCCCTCACCCTAGCCCTCTCCCGTTAGCGGGAGAGGGGACACATTCGAAACCGCTTGTGCTTTAGCCCCTCTCCCGCTTGCGGGAGAGGGGTTGGGGTGAGGGCCGCCACGCCTCAGCGCCGGCTGGCCTCGTACAAGGCGATGTAGTCCTCTACCGGCGTGGACGCGATGATCTTGCCGACCTCGTCCTGCAGCAGCCCGTCCAGCGACTTGAAGCGCAGGCAGCTCTTGCCCATGTCCAGTTTCATGCCGGCGCGCGCATAGGCCGCGCGTAGCTGCTGTTCGCTAGTGGAGTCGGCATAGACGCAATTGAGATAAAGCGAATACGCGTTCTTCTGCGCAGCCAGAGCCGCGTAGCTCAGCGGCTGCTTGTTGTAGGTGACCGGGTAGCGCGACAGCGGGATGACCCAGCCGATCATGCCGTAGGCCATCTCTTCGACGTAGCCGGGCGGCAGATGGGCGTTGACCAGGTCGCGTACCGCGGCGACCACGGCGCGGCGCTCGGGCGGCAGTTCGGCCAGGTAGGCGGCGACGGTGGTGGCGCGGCTGCTGGCCATCGGGCGTCCTGCGTGTAGGCGGTGGTCGGAACCCTACGCGATCGCCGCGTTGCCGTCATGGCACGCCGCAGCGGCAACGGAATCGGCGGCGGGCGCGCCCCCATTCCCGCGCCCGCCGCCGTTCCGGAGCCGCGTCAGTCGCCGATGATGCGCAGACCGAAGTAGAGCTGCGCCGATTCCACGTACTGCGCGCTGCCGCTGATGTTCAGGCGCACGGTGGTCGGCTTCTTGAAGAACTCCTTGATCTGCGCCTCGCTCAGGCCGTAGGTCTCGGCCAGCGCCTTGCGGTTGACGAAGCCGGCGATGCACACCGCCGAATCGCGGGTGCGCTCGGTGAAGGCCACGCCCGGCGCCAGCGGCACCTCGAACAGTTCCGAAGAGGTCATGCCGGTGATCAGCTTGCCGCCGAACGGCACGCCGGTGGTCGGATCGATCAGGCCCGGCGTGGCCAGCACCGGGTTCTCCACGGTCAGCGTCGGCGACAGGCGCAGGCGCGCGATCGCCTGGCTGGCGGTGGGGTTGGCGTAGCGCACGGTCAGCACCGGCGAGAACCAGTAGCACAGCAGCGAGTGGGTCGACTTGCCCGGCAGGGTGATGCGGCCCAGGTCCTCGAAGGCGAAACCGGTGAAGGCCGGCGCCGGGTTGAGCACCTGACAGCCCGCCTCGGGGTCGCTGCCGGGGCAGCTGTCGCCCAGTTCCACCAGCATGTCGGTCAGGCCCAGCCAGCGCAGGTTGCGGCCGAAGGAATCGGCGTCGCCCACGTCGTCGTCGCTGACCGCGGCGGCGGCCAGGGCCAGCGGCGCGGACTTCGCCGTGGCCCTTTGCAGCTTGCGTTGACGGCCGTCGCTGGGGATGTCGGCGCCCTGGCGTACGGGTTCGAGTTGGATCTGTTCGGCGGGGCGGGTGTAGGCCCAGACGGTGGCCGCGGCGGCGGCGGTGACGGCGATCAGCAGGGCACCGGCGGCGCGCTTGCCGGCGGCGGAGTTCGTCCTGAACAAATTCATCGGGTCGTGCCTGTGGTGGAGACAGTCAGGCAAACGCGATCGTGGCTCGGTTCCGGCCAGGCCGGCGCCGGTTCAAGGGTGCTCGGCCTCGGCATGCACGCGCTCGCGGCGCAACAGGTACAGGCCGCTGGCGACGATGATGGCCGCGCCCACCCAGGTCACCGCGTCGGGCAGCACGCCCCACAGGCTCAGGTCCAGCAGCACGCCCCAGACCAGGGCGGTGTATTCCAGCGGCGCGATCAGCGAGGCCTCGCCGAGGCGGAAGGCTTCGGTGATCGCGTACTGGCCCAGGCCGCCGGCGATGCCCACGCCCAGGATGATCCACAGGTCCTCGCGCCGGATCGCGACCCAGTCCGGCCAGGCCAGCGCGCCGGCGCCGAGCGCGATCATCGCCATCAGCCAGACCATCATCGACTGGGTGCTGTCGGTGCGCGCGAGCAGGCGCACGGTGATCGCGCTGGCCGCGTAGGCGAAGGCCGCGCCCAGCACCGCCAGCGAGGCCAGGCTGAGCATGCCTTGCCCGGTGGGACGCAACAGCACCAGCACGCCGATCAGGCCGACCGCGATCGCGGCCCAGCGGCGCGGGCCCACGCGTTCGCCCAGCAGCGGCACCGACAGCGCGGTGATCAGCAAGGGCGCCACGAAAAAGATCGAATAGGCGGTGGACAGCGGCAGCGTGCGCAGCGCGTACACGAACGCGGCCATCATGCCCACGCCGAGCACGCCGCGCAGCAGGTGCAGCGGCCAGCGCACGCGCAGCAGCGTGGCCGGGCCGGCGGTGGCCAGCGCCCACACCAGCACGAACGGCAGCGAGGCCGCGCCGCGCAGCGCCGCCACCTGGAACGGCGGGTAGTGCGCGCTGAGCAGCTTGAGCCCGGCGTCCATGGCCGCGAACAGGCCGACCGCGGCGAGCATGGACAGCACCGCGCGGGTACGGTGCGCGGACGCGTCGCTGTGGCCGCCGCGCTGCGGCGCGGGCGCGCCGGCGGTGTCGGAGTCTTGGGTTTGCATCGCTAGGGCCTGGGGGAGGCGATGCCCATCTTGCCGGCAATCGCCGCCGGCGTCATGGGCCCGGCATGCGCGTTCGCGCGAGCTTGCGGCGCAGGCCCAGCGCGTAGCTCAGGTAATAGCCCAGCACCAGGCCGCCCACCGCGAGCAGGCCGCCCTGGCGCGACAGCCAGGCGTTGCCGGCATCGGCGCTGCCCCACAGGTGTAGGCCCTGCCACAGGCCCACGCTCAGGCGCACGGCGACGATCAGGGTCAGCGCCAGCACCAGCCAGCGGTTGGGCGTGTAGTAGGTCCCGCCGGGCTCGTATTCGAAACGGGTGGCGATGAGTCCCAGCACGCCCAGCAGCAATCCCGCGGCGACGCCGACCGCCGCGTAGCGCGGCGCGCCGGCGACCCAATGGCCGGCGATCCAGGCGCTGGCGAAGAACACCAGCAGCGAGACGAAGCTGGCCAGCGCCTGCAGCGTCGCGGTCCAGCGGATACCGCGCCGGCGCGAGCGGCCGTAGCGGTAACGGCGCACCAGGACCAGCGGCAGCAACAGCGCCCACAGCAGGATCAGGCCCAGGACCAGCAGTGCGATCAGCAGTAGAAATGGCATGGAGATGATCGGCGAACGGGTAGCCCCTGTTGAAGTCCCACCTTAAGCGTTTACCCCCCAAACGTCATTCCGGCGAAAGCCGGAACCCATTTTGACTTTAGCTCCCATCACTCACATCAGCCGAAGAGCAACATGGGTTCCGGCTTTCGCCGGAATGACGGTGGTGGAAGCTCGAACTACATGGTCAAGCGTCTTGCTTCTCCAGGCTCGCTATGTCGATGACGAAGCGATAACGCACATCGCCCTTGATCATGCGCTCGTAGGCCTCGTTGATCCGTTCGATGCCGATCAGCTCGATGTCCGAGGCCACGCCGTGCTCGGCGCAGAAGTCCAGCATCTCCTGGGTTTCGCGGATGCCGCCGATCATCGAGCCCGACAGGTTGCGGCGCTTGGAGATCAGCACGCCCGCGGCCACCGGCGCCGGCGTTTCCGGGATACCCAGCAGCACCATGGTGCCGCCGACCTTGAGCAGCGACAGGTAGGCGTTGTAGTCGTGCTCGCCGGACACGGAGTCGATCAGGTAATCGAACGAGCGCGTCAGGCGCTTGAACACCGAGCCGTCGCGGGTGGCGGCGAAGTCCTGCGCGCCCAGCGCCAGCGCGGCCTCGCGTTTGGATTCGGAGGTGCTGAGCACGGTGACCTGGGCGCCCATGGCCACGGCCAGCTTCACCGCCATGTGGCCCAGCCCGCCCAGGCCGACCACGCCGACGCGGTCGCCGGGCTTGACCCCGTGGTACTTCAGCGGCGAGTAGGTGGTGATGCCCGCGCACAGCAGCGGCGCGGCGCGGTCCAGCGGGATCGAGGCGGGGATGCGCAGCACGTAGTCCTGGTCCACGGTGATGCGGGTGGAGTAGCCGCCGTAGGTAGGCGCGCCGCCGCTGCGCTCGCGCGAGTTGTAGGTGCCGGTCATGCCCTCGTCGCAGTACTGCTCCAAGCCCGACTCGCACTGCGGGCAGTGGCGACAGGAATCGACGAAACAGCCCACGCCGACCGCGTCGCCGACCTGGAACTTGCTCACGCCCCGGCCGACCCGGGCGACGCGGCCGACGATCTCGTGGCCGGGCACCATCGGGAAGATCGAGCCGCCCCACTCGTCGCGGGCCTGGTGGATGTCGGAATGGCAGACGCCGCAATACAGGATGTCGATCAGCACCTCGCCGGGGCCCGGCTCGCGGCGCTCGATGGTGTGCGGGGCCAGCGGCGACTGGGCGCTGGCGGCGGCATAGGCGGCGGTCTTGAGCATGCGCGGATTCCGGGCAGGGGGACGAAGCGGCCAGTGTAGCCAGCCGCGCGCCCCGCCAGCGTCAACACGCCGCAACGCTGCGTACCGCACGCGCCTGCGCTACCCTTTACGCCCCCTACCGCAGCACCGTCCGGACACCGCCATGCCCTCCTTCGACGTCGTTTCCGAAGTCGACACCCACGAGCTCACCAACGCCGTAGACCAGGCCAACCGCGAGCTGAGCACCCGCTTCGACTTCAAGGGCGTGGACGCCAAGTTCGCGCTGGACGACAAGCTCATCACCCAGTCCGCGCCCAGCGAGTTCCAGCTGGAGCAGATGACCCAGATCCTGCGCCAGCGCCTGGCCGCGCGCCAGATCGACACCCGCTGCCTGGAGTTCGGCGGCGTGGAGACCAACCTGGCCGGCGCGCGCCAGAAGATCACCGTGCAGCAGGGCATCGAGCAGAAGCTGGCCAAGAAGATCGCCGCCGCGATCAAGGATGCCAAGCTCAAGGTCGACACCCAGATCAACGGCGACAAGCTGCGCGTGACCGGCAAGAAGCGCGACGACCTGCAGGCCGCCATCGCCCTGCTGCGCGCGGGCGACTTCGAGCGCCCGCTGCAGTACGACAACTTCCGCGACTGAGCGCGCCGGGATGAACGAGGAAGCCGAGCCCATCGTCGCCACCCGCCGCTGGCTGGATCGCGCGGTGATCGGCCTGAATCTGTGCCCCTTCGCCAAGGCGGTGGCCGCCAAAGGCCAGGTCCGCTACGTGCTCAGCGAGGCGACCACGCCCGAAGCGCTGCTGGAAGAACTGGCTTACGAGCTGGTGCGGCTGCAGCAGACCGAACCGGACGAGGTCGACACCACCTTGCTCATCCACCCCAAGGTGCTGACCGACTTCCTCGACTACAACGACTTCCTCGACGACGCCGACGCGGCGATCGAGGCGCTGGAACTGGAGGGCGAGCTGCAGGTCGCCAGCTTCCACCCGGACTACCAGTTCGCCGACACCGACTACGACGATGTCGGCAACTGCAGCAACCGCTCGCCCTACCCCATGCTGCACCTGCTGCGCGAGTCCAGCGTGGAGCGCGCGGTGGCGGCCTTCCCGGATCCCGATGCGATCGTGGAGCGCAATCTGGCGACGCTGGAGAAGCTGGGGATCGAGGGATGGCGGAAGTTGTTGCAGCCCTGAACGCACGCGATTCGCTTGCGCTCCCCCTTTTTGCTTTTAGTTCCCCCTTTGAGAAAGGGGGAACAGCAAGAGCAAAGGAGCGAGGGCAGCGTTCGGTTGCCTTACCGCGCCACCGCCTCATCCCGCAGCCACGGCGCCAGCAGTGCATGCGCGTCGTCCATCGAACGCACGATGCGGTGCCCCAGCGCGCGCACCTCGTCGCTGGGCGCGACCAGGTCGGGGATGTGGATCGGGGTCATGCCCGCGCCCAGGGCTGCGCGCACGCCCGCGGGCGAATCCTCCAGCACCACGCAGCGCGCGGGGTCCACGCCCAGGCGTTGCGCCGCCAACAGATAGATGTCCGGCGCAGGCTTGGGGTGCACGACCTCGTCGCCGCCGACCACCAGCGCGAAACGTTCGCCCAGGCCGGCGCGCTCGAGCTTGTACAGCGCGCGCGCACGCCGGGTGGAGGTGACCACCGCGGTCGGCAGAGCCTGCGCGGCCAGGCGGTCGAGCAAGGCGGTCAGCCCGCCCTTCAACGGCAGGCCCGCGTCGACGCGGCGGTCGTACAGCGCCTGCATCGCATCCAGCAGCGCCTGGATCTGCGTGTCCGACAGGTGCCGGCTCAGCAGGTCGTGGCAGGCGCGGTCGTGCAGGCCGACCATCGACAGCCACAGCTCGTCCTGCAGCGCGAAACCCAGATCCTGCGCGGCCTGGCGCCAGCACTCCAGCAGCGCGGCCTCGCTTTCGATCATGGTGCCGTCCATGTCGAACAGCACCGCGGCGGGTGCGAAGGGGAGCGCGGCGTGGCTGGGCATCGGGGTTCCTTCAGAGGGTGGGGGTCAACCGGCGAACAAGCGATCCAGGTCGGCGGCATCGAGCACGCGCCATTGACCCGGCGGCAGATCGTCCAAGCCCAGGCCGCCGATGCGGCTTCGATGCAGCGCCTGCACGTGGTTGCCGACCGCGGCGAACATGCGCCGCGCCTGGTGGTAGCGGCCTTCGGTCAGGGTCAGCCGCGCCTGACGCGGCGACAGCGTGACCATCGCCGCTGGCGCCAGCGGCGTCTTCTCCGACTCCAGCATCAGCGTGCCGCTGGCGAATACCGCGGCTTCGTCGCCGCGCAGGTCGGCGGCGAGCTCGGCTTCATAAACCTTGGCCAAGTTGGCCTTGGGCGAGACGATCCGGTGCAGCAGGCCGCCGTCGTCGGTCAGCAGCAACAGGCCGCTGGTGTCTCGGTCCAGGCGACCGACCGTGGACAGCAGCGGCGAGCGCAGGCGGAAACGCGGCGGCAGCAGGTCGTAGACGATGCGACCCGGGTCCTTGGTCGAGCAGGTGTAGCCGGTGGGCTTGTGCAGCATGAGGGTCAGACCGGCGGGCGGATCCAGCGGCGCATCGTCGATGCGGATGCGCGCGTGTTCGACCTGGTCGTCGGCGTACAGCACTTCGCCGTCGGCATCGGTGATGCGGCCTTCGCGGAACATGGCGGCCACGTCCTTGCGGCTGCCGTAACCCAGGTTGGCGATGAGCTTGACCAGTTTCATGCGCGCTGCCTCACCGCTTCCACCACCTTGAATCCATCTTGTTGGGCGACGATGCGCACCTGGGCGAACCCCGACGCCAACGCCGCTTCGTAGGGCAGGTGGCGGTTCGCGACCAGCCACAAGCGCCCGCCCGGCGCCAGCGCCTGCGCGGCCACTTCGATGAAGCGGCGGCCGATGTCGGGGCGTTCGGCGCGGCCTTGGCCGTGGAACGGCGGGTTGCTGACGATGGTGTCGTAACGCTGCGCGCCCAGGCCGGTGCCGACGTCGTGCCAGTGGTAGCCGATGGGCACGCCTGCGATCTGCGACAAATTCTCGCGCGCCAGGTCCAAGGCGCGCGCCTCGGCCTCGTACAGATCCAGCGCGGCGATACCGGGGCAGCGTTCGAGCAATTGCAAGGACAGATAGCCGTAGCCGGCACCGAGATCGGCGGCGCGGCCGGCGAGATCGGCGGGCAGGTGCGCGGCCAGCAGGGCCGAGGCGGCATCGATGCGGTCCCAGGCGAACACGCCCGGACGGCTGCGGTAGCGGCCGCCGAGGATCTCGCGCGACGCATCGAGCGCGCGCCAGCGCGCGGACAGTTCGACATCGGCGGGGCCGTGCAGCGGCGCGGTCCAGAACACGCGGCATTTGTTCTTGGACAGCTGCGCCACCGGGCCGGCCAGTTGCGCCAGATCGGTTTCGCCCGAGCGCGCGCCTTCGTCGTTGCGCATGCAGGCCACCACCCGGCCGCCCGGCGCGCACTGCGCCAGCGCGCGTGCGAACAGGGCGCGCGCCTCGTCGCGCTGGCGCGGCGGCAGCACCAGCACCAGCGGGTAGCGGCGATCGTCGCGTTCGTCGCCCAGTGCCAGGCCCGAGCGCAGCAGGGCATCGGCCTCGGGCTTGAAGCTCTGTTCGCAGACTAGGCCCGGGCGCGGGCGCGCGTGCAGCGGCCAGCCGTCGCGCGCGCGCAGGAACAAGGCGCCGCCCTGCGCCGGCCAGGCCAGCGGGCCGTCGTCGAACGGCAGCATCAGGGTTTCCAGCGCGGTATCGGCGGCGTCAGCGCGCACGGCGGAAGCGGATCGTCTGCATCATCAGCAGCCATTTTACCCTTCGCCGCACGCGCCTGCTGCGCCGCGACTGCGCTGCCTTCACCCGGCCGCGGGTTAGGGTGGCCCGCCGCCCGATGGAGTCCCCCGTCATGCGCCTGCTGGTCCTGTTGTGCGCGCTGGCCATGCCGCTCGTGGCGTGGTTCTCGCAGCGCGGTGCCTTCGGCCCCGATAACGGCACCCTGTCCGACCGCTACCCCACCCTGCTGGTGGCGGCCGGCTACGCCTTCGCGATCTGGGGGCTGATCTTCGCCTGGGATCTGGCCTTCGCGCTGTGGCAGGCGCGCAGCCGGGCCGGCGCGAGCGCCGCGCTGACGCGCACGCGCGTGCTGGCCGCGACCGGCTTCGCCCTGACCGCGGCCTGGATGCCGGTGTTCTCGCAGCAATGGTTCGCGCTGTCGCTGCTGGTGATCGTGGCCGCGCTGGCCAGCATCGCCGCCGCCGCGGTCGTGCTCTCGCGCGATCCGGTGCCGCTGCCCGGACAACGGCTGTGGGCCTGGTTCCCGTTGTCGATGCACGCCGGCTGGCTGTCGCTGGCGGTCTGGCTCAATGCCGCCCAGGTCGCGGTGGCGTACCGCCTGCTACCGACGGATCGGATGCTGGGCTGGAGCCTGGCGCTGTATGCGGGCGCAGCCTTCTTGCTGCTCGCACTCAACGCGCGCATGCGCGGCAACCTGGGCTACGTGCTGGCCGCGCTGTGGGGCCTGGCCGGGGTCTACGTCAAGCAATCGCAGTCGTCGCTGCCGGGCGCCGACACGGCCGCCTGGGTCGCCTTGGCGCTTGCCGCGCTGCTGATCGCACAGAGCGTGTGGTTGCGCGCTCGCGCGACCGCGCCTGCCTGAACCACCGTGGCGCGGCTTCATCCGCCGCGAACGTTCCGCGCGCGATGCTCGTGCCAGACCAGACCCCTACGGAGCGAGCTCATGCGAGCGCTATTCATCGGCGGCACCGTCGACAACAGCGAACTGGACCTGGACGGCGCGCAGCCGCCGGTGCACTACCCGGAGAACACCGGCGGCGGCCAGCCGCGTTATCGCCTGCACCACATCGGGCGCCGCGACGGTGCCGTGGTCTATGCGGTGTATGCGCCGTCGGAATTGCCCGATGCGGAGGTCGAGCGCATCGCGAAAGAGCGAGGCTACGCGCGCCGGTTTCACGCCGACGCCAGCGAGGCAGCGGCCTAGCGTTTCCTACCCCCGATCCCGTCATTCCGGCGACAGCCGGAATGAGGGGATTGGAGCGCCGACCGCTCGCCGCGCTCGGCGCTCGAAACCACGCGGCTCAGTTCTGCAGTTCGCGCAAGGTCACCGACGGCGGCGCATCGAGCACGCGCCGGGTCGCGTACAGACCGGCGCCCAGCGCCGCGAGCAGGCCCAGGCCCGCGCCCACCGCCGCCATCGCCCAGTCCACGCGCCAGGGCAGGTCGAACACCTGGGTCGCGATCACGCCGGCCAACACCGACGCGGCCACGGCCGCGACCAAGCCCGAAAGCAAGCCGATCGCCGCGAACTCCGAAGCCTGCGCCCAGCGCAACTGGCGGCGGCTGCCGCCGAGCACGCGCATGACTCCGCCTTCGAGCAGGCGCTCGTCCTGACTGGCGCTGACCGCCGCCATCAGCACCAGCACGCCGGCGACCAGGGAGAAGTAGAACACCACCTCGACCACGGTGGAGACCTGGTCGGCGGTGCCGCGCACTTGCTTGAGCACGGCGTCGACGTCGATCACCGACAGGTTGGGGAAGCGCGAAACCAGTTCGGAGGTGAAGCGGGTGCGCTGCGGCGGCACGCTGACCGCGGTGATGTAGCTGGCCGGGTAATCGTCCATCGAACCCGGCGACAGGATCACGAAGAAGTTGGGGCGGAAGCTTTCCCAATCCACGCTGCGCAGGCTGGTGATGGTGGCCTGGAACGGCTGGCCGGCGATGTCGAAGGCGATGCGGTCGCCGACCTTCCAGCCCAGGCGCGCGGCGAATTCCTCTTCCACCGAGGCTTCGGGCCGGGCCGGACGCACCTGGCCCCAGAAGCGGCCGGCGGTCACCTGGTTGTCCTCCCGCAGCGCATCGGCCACCGACAGGTTGAACTCGCGTTCGGCCAGGCGCTGCGCGCGCTCGCCCTGCTCGGCGTAATCGGCGCCGGTCACCGGCTTGCCGTTGTGCGAGACCAGGCGGCCGCGGATCATCGGGTACAGCGTGGGCGCGGCCAGCCCCTGCGCGGACATGAACTCGCGCACCGGCTGCAGCTGGTCCTGCTGGACGTTGATGATGAAACGGTTGGGCGCGTCGGCGGCCAGCGCCAGCTGCCAGCGGTCCAGCAGATCGGTGCGCACGAAGGTCAGCAGCAGCAGCGCCATCAGGCCCAGGCCCAGGGCCGAGATCTGGGCGACGCTGGTGCTCGCGCGGCGACTGACGTTGGCCAGGCCGTAGCGCAGGCTGCCGCGCAGGCGCGAACGCAAGCGCCGCACGGTGATGATCAACAGACCGGCCAGCATCGCCAGCACGCCCAGGGTGACGATGATGCCGGTCAGCATGGCGATGCCCAGCGCGGCCGAGCCCGCCTTCCACCACAGCAACGCGGCCAGGCCAACGAAGCCGGCTCCCATGGTGAGCCAGGCGCTGGGTTCGGTGGGGTCCAGGTCGCGGCGCAACACGCGCAGCGCCGGCACGCGGCGCAGCGCCAGCACCGGCGGCGCGCCGAAGGCCAGCAGCACCACCAGGCCCACGCCATAACCCTGCAACGCGGGCAGCAGGCCGGCCGGCGGAATCGACAGCTTCAGCGCCTGCGACAGCCACGCGCCCACGCCCCATTGCAGGGCGAACGCGAGCAGTACGCCGACGGTGCTGGCCACCAGACCCAGCATCAGCAACTCGCCCACGTGCACGCCGACCAGGGTGCGCTGGCTCGCGCCCAGGCAGCGCATCACCGCGGTGCCGGACAGATGGCGTTCGCTGTGGCGGCGCGCGGCCATGGCCACGGCCACCGCGGCCAGAACCACCGACACCAACGCGGCCAGGCCGAGGAAGCGGCCGGCGCGGTCCAGCGCGGAACGGACTTCCGGGCGCGCGTCCTGGATGGTTTCCAGGCGCTGGCCGCGGCCCAGGGTGGGCTTCACGGCAGCGGCGAAACGCTCCACCGCGGCGGCCTCGCCGGCCACCACCAGGCGGTAGCGGATGCGGCTGCCTTCCTGAACCAGGCCGGTGCCCGGCAGATCGGACAGGTTGAGGAAGACCTTGGGCGCGATGTTGAAGTAGTCCAGCGCCGCGTCGGGCTCCTGCACCACCAGCGCGGCCAGGGTGTAGCTGCCGTCGCCGATCGCGATGCGCTGGCCCAGCGATGCGCCCAGGGTGTCGGCGCCGGCGCGGCTCATCCACACCGTGCCCGGTGCGGGCACGCCGTCGGCGTCGCGTTCGCCGCGCGCGTCGGCAATGCGGAACGCGCCGCGCAGCGGGAAGCCCGCGCCCAGCGCGCGCAGCTCGCCCAGCTGCAGGCGTTCGCCGACCCGGATCATGCTTTGCAGTTCTACGGTTTCGGTGCGGCGCAGGCCCCCGGCCTGGGCCGCGCTGCGCACCGCGCCGGCGATGGGCGCGTCGGCGCGCACCACCGCGTCGCCGCCGAGCAGGCGGTTGGCCTCGATCGCCAGCGCGCGCTCGGCGCGGTCGGTGACGAAGCCGACCGAAGTCACCGCCAGCACCGCCAGCACCAGCGCGGCGAACAGGATGCGCACGTCGCCGGACTTCACGTCGCGGCGCAGCTGGCGCCAGGCCAGCGCCAGGGTTCTCATGCCACCAGCCTGCCGCTGTCCAGGCGCAGCTGGCGGCCGCAGCGCGCGGCCAGGTGTTCGTCGTGGGTCACCAGCACCAGGGTGGTGCCGGCGCCGGCGTTGAGTTCGAACAGCAGCTCGACGATGGCCTGACCGGTGTGGGTGTCGAGGTTGCCGGTGGGTTCGTCGGCGAACAGCAGCGCGGGCTGGGTCACGAACGCGCGCGCCAGCGCCACGCGCTGTTGCTCGCCGCCGGACAGCTGGCGCGGATAGTGGCCCAAACGCTGGCCCAGGCCGACCTGCTCCAGGATCGCGCGCGCCGGCGCCTCGACCTCGCGGTCGCCGCGCAGTTCCAGCGGCAGCATCACGTTTTCCAATGCGGTCAACGACGGCAGCAACTGGAAACTTTGGAACACGAATCCGACCTTCTCGCCGCGCACGCGCGCACGGCCGTCCTCGTCCAGGGTCGACAGCACCTCGCCGTCCAGGGCGACGCTGCCGCCGCTGGGCGTGTCCAGGCCCGCCATCAGCGACAGCAGGGTGCTCTTGCCCGAACCGGAGGCGCCGACGATGGCGATGGTGTCGCCGCGGCCGATCTGGAAGCTCACGTCCTCCAGGATCGACAGCTCGCCGTCGGGCAGCGACACGCGCTTGCCCAAGCCCTGCACGCGCAGCGTAGGCTCGCGCGCGGCGCGCGCCGAGTCGGCGGCGCGCTGGGCGGGCACCTGCTTGGCTGAACCTTGCTTGCGGGTATCGTGAACGGCGGCAGCCGCCTCGGGCGCCTGAGAATCGGCCTGCATTGAATCGGTCTGCATTGAACCGGCCATGATCGTCCTTATGCTTGCTCCAGAGGCATGATCCGGAGGCGTTATTAATGGCATTTAATAAATGGAGATATGCGGCATCGCGGCGCGGGCTTCAATGGGCCATCGGTATCGGTGCCCTGGCCCTGCTGCTGGCCGCCGCACCGCTGGCGGCGCAGCCCGCGCGGGCCCAGCCGGCCGCGGTTAAGCCCGCGCCGGTGGCCAAGGCCGCGCGCACGGTGCTGGTGATGGGCGATTCGCTGGCCGCCGGCTACGGCCTGGCCGCCGCGCAGGGCTGGGTCTCGCTGACCGCCGACCGCGTCGCCAAGACCAAGCCGGGCTGGCGCGTGGTCAATGCCAGCATCAGCGGCGAAACCACGGCCGGCGGCGCTGCGCGCATCGCCGCGGAACTGGCGCGGCACAAGCCGTCGGTGGTGGTGATCGAACTGGGCGCCAACGACGGTCTGCGCGGCCTGCCGCTGGCGCAAAGCCGCGCCAACCTGGAGCGCATGATCCTGGCCGCGCAGGCGGCCAAGGCACGGGTGCTGCTGATCGGCATGCGCATGCCGCCCAACCTGGGCCGCGAATACACCCAGGGCTTCGAACGCAACTTCTCCGAACTGGCCCAGCGCCACAAGACCGCGCTGCTGCCGTTCCTGCTGCAGCCGATCGCGCTGGACCGCCAGGCCTTTCAGGACGACAACCTGCACCCGGTGGCCAGCGCCCAGCCCAAGCTGCGCGACCATGTGTGGACGCAGCTGGAGCCGCTGCTGCGCTGATCCACCGGTGGCGCGCGGCGCCGCGGCGTGCGGCTGGTATCGTGTCGCACGCCCTCGCCGCCGCCACCGCATGAGCCGCACCGAACGCCTGTTCGACCTGATCGAAGCCCTGCGCCGCCACCGCCTGCCCGTGCCCGCATCGGCACTGGCCGAAGAGCTGGGCGTGTCGTTGCGCACCATCTACCGCGACGTGCAGACCTTGAACCAATTGGGCGCGCCGGTGGACGGCGAAGCCGGCGTGGGCTATCTGCTGCGGCCGGGCAGTTTCCTGCCGCCGATGAACTTCGCCCACGACGAGATCGAAGCGCTGGTGCTGGGCGCGCGTTGGGTGCAGCGCCAGGACGATGCGGCGCTGGCGCAGGCCGCCGGCAATGCTCTGGCCAAGATCGCCGCGGCCGCGCCGCGCGATCTGCGCGACGCCATCGCCGAGCTCGGCCTGTGGGTGTCGCCCAGCCGCGCCGAGCCCACCGACCCGAACGTGCCGCGCAAGGTGCGCGAGGCCATGCGCAGCGAACGCAAGCTGCGCATCCGCTATACCGACGGCGCCGGCGGCGGCAGCGAGCGCATCGTCTGGCCGCTGGCGCTGGCCTTCTACGACCACGCCCGCGTGGTCTGCGCCTGGTGCGAGCTGCGCGAGGATTTCCGCCATTTCCGCCTGGACCGCATCGCCGAATTGACGGTGCTGGAACAACCGCTGCCGCAGCGTCGCAGCGGCCTGCTCAAGGCCATGGTGGCCAAGTTGTACGGGCCCTGGACCACGCCGGCGCAGCGCGAAGGCGAGGTCCACTAGTTACCGCATCGTCATGCGCCCCGTCGGTGCAGGGCGCTGAAGTCTCTGCTCCCGGCCATCGGGCATAGCCCGATGGCGCTCAGCGCCGCGCGAGCCAGTGGCTCGCAAGCAGCGGCGCTTCGCCCCCGCTTCCGCGGGGATGACGGGCAAAGGCGATCGCCTCATGACAGCGGCGCCCACCGCTCAGTTCGCCTTCTGCCTGGGCCGCACCTCGGTGCGCACGAAATCGCGCCCCAGGTAGGCCTTGCAGCGGAACTGGTCGATGTCGTTGATGCGCAGGATGTTGCGGCGCCGGCTGACCAGGCCGCTGCGGTGCCAGGTCTGCAGTTGCGCATTCAACTTCGGCCGGCTGGCGTTGACCATCGCCGCCAGGATGCTCTGCGTGGGCGGCAGCGCCACCTCGAAGCCGCCGCCGCGCCCGTCGTCGGGCATCACCGACAGCAGGTAGCGCGCCAGACGCGATTCCAGCCGGTGCAGGCACATGGTTTCCAGGCTGTCGACGGCCTTGCGCAGGCGCAGGCACAAGGTCGCGTGTGCGCGTTCCAGCACCGCCGGTTCCGAGGTCAGCGCCGGAAAGTGGCGCCGCGCCAGCAGCAGCACCCGCGCCGGCCCGTAGGCGATAGCGGTGAAGTTGCGGTTCTGGCTGTCCAGCAGCGCGGTCTCGTCGACGGTCTCGCCGGCCTCGATGGTGTCGACGATCAGTTCCTGGCCGTCGGGGCCGTAAAGGATCTTGTAGACCCGGCCGCGCAGCACCAGGGCCAGGAAATCGCTGGGATCGTTCTTGAGGAACAGCGCCTGGCCGTCGCGCAGGCTGCGTTCGGTGGCATGACGGGCGACGTAGTCGAGCACCGTGTCGGGCAAGCCGTGGAACAAGGGCGACTGCTCAAGCAACAACTGCCGCGCGCGGACGTGGGCGGAACGGTCCTGGCCTAAGCACATGCGCACGACCTTCCCCACGACGCCGATACCGCCAGGACCCGGGCCCCGAGGGGGCCGACGCGGCACCGGTGCCACGGGCCGATGCTGCGTGTGCAACGCTCCATAATTCAGTCTTCCCCTGCGCTGATCGGGCAACGCCGCATTCCTGCCTGCGGCCGCTTGCGGCGCTTCCCTGTGGCCGGACGCGGCCGTCGCTGCGGCTGCACCCGGGATCGGGCGGCGCTGCGGTCGGCGCTGACGCCGACCGCAGCGCCGCGGACGCGGCATCGGGGGCCGCCGCATCCTGCCAGCCTCCGGCGTCGGGTGTCGCGCCCGACGCCCTCGGCCTTACGGCGAACCGCTGTTGAGGCCGGCGACCGGCTTGCTGCCGGTGAAGGCCTTCAGCACGGTGAGCAGGCTGCTCAGGTTGTCGGACACGCCGGTCTGCGCGACCTTCTCGGTGGCGCCGGCGGCGGCGGTGGTGTCCAACGCGTAGATCTGCATCACGCCCTGGTTGGAAGCGGCCTGCGACAGCGTGTTCTGCTGCTGCTGCTGCGAAATCGCGTTCTCGAACAGGATACTGGTCGAGTGGGCCAGGTTCTGATAGATCGAACCCATCGCCATGGCCGGCGCTTCGCCGACGACCTTGACGTTGGATTGGGTGACGGCATCGGTGATCTGGTCGTTGACGGCGGTAGGAAATGCCATGAGGGAATCCTCGTTGTGCGGTCGTCTTTAGCGTCCGGATGAAGTCGGTACCTTCCGGCGGATGGCGTGACCGCCATCGGCCGGGGTTAGGCTCACTTGAACGCGTTGAGCACGGTCAGCAGGCTGGTCAGGTTGTCCGACACGCCGGTCTGCGCGACCTTCTCGGTGGCGCCGGCGGCGGCGGTGGTGTCGAGGCTGTAGATCTGCATCACGCCCTGGTTGGCGGCGGCCTGAGCCAGCGTGTTCTGCTGCTGCTGCGCGGCGACGGCGTTCTGGAACAGGATGCCGGTCGAATGCGCCAGGCTCTGGTAGATCGAACCCATCGCCATCGCCGGCGCTTCGCCGATGACTTTGACGTTGGACTGGGTGACGGCATCGGTGATCTGATCGTTGACGGCGGTCGGGAAAGCCATGGTTGAACTCCTCGGGGTGGGTACGGCCCATGCCGTACGTTTCAAAGAACGACGCGGAACCCTGACTGTGAATCAGGACGACGCGTCGGGGTGGGACGGGGGGTGCGCGGCGGCGGGTGCGCTGCCGCTCGCGCGAGAGGCTTCCAGCACCTCTTCGATCCGGCGCGCGAGCGGGCCGTATTCGCGATCGAAGCAGGCTTTGACTTCGGACTTGACCAGGTTGGCCAGGCGGTCGGCGATCTGCACGATCGCCAGCTGCGCGGCCGGGGTTTCGCCCTCGCGCGAGGACTGCAGCTGCGACGGCCGCAGGTCGCTGAGCGTGCGCGCGGCCTGCAGCATCTGCAGGATGGCCTGTTCCTCGCGGGTCAGGCCGGCGGGCGGCGTGGGCGGCGGCGCAGACCCGGTGGCGGGCGCAGCGGCGGGCGCTGCCGGCTTGGCGGGTGCGGCCGCGCCCGTGGCGGTATTGGGCTCGGTCGCGGCGGCGGCGCGGGTGGCGCCGAGCACGCTCTGCATCGCCTCCTCCACGCGCTGCCGGCCCTGAGCGACCACGTCGGCGGCCTGCTTGCGCGCCTGGTCGGTGTAACCGCCGAGCACGGCCTCGGTGGCGCTGAGGCTGCTCATGAACTCGGCCAGCTGCTTGCGTTCGTTCTCGCTGAGGTCATGACCCAGCCAGTTGCGCGCGAACTGGTGGACCTGGTCGGCGAGTTCGGGATGGGTGGCGGCGTTCATCGCAGTCCTCGCGTGGTCCGGGTCAACGCAGCAGCTGCGCGATCGCGCGCAGCACTTCGGGTTGCATCAGGCGGTCGAACAGGCGGGCCAGCTCGGCGTCCTTGGGATCGGCGGGTGCCGTAGCCGGCGGCGCGGCGGCCTGCGCCGCGGGCGTGGGCGGCGCGGCGGTGGCCGCGCTGCCGCCAGCGTCGATTTCCTCGCGCAACAGATAGTCCAGGATCTTCATCGTGGCGTTCCCCGGTGGCCGGTATCAGGTTTTCGCGGGCTTGGGCCGGCTCAGGGTGACCACCGACGCCGGAGCCTTGTAGCCATCGAAGAAGTACAGCGGCGTGGCGTTCGGCGGCGCCGGCTTAGCCGAGCTGATCGTCGCGCACCAGTAGTCGGTGGCGACCGCGACGATCAGCTGCTGCACGGTGGTCAGGTAGGTGTTGACGACCACGCTCTGACCGCTGGGCAGCAGCTGGTAGGCGACCAGGATCACCATGCGCAGAAATTCGTCCTGCACGTCGGTGTGCTCCACGCCCTGGCCGTCTGCGCCGAGCAGGTAATTGCGCCAGTTCTGGAACACGGCAAAGGTACGCGCCAGCGCATCGAACCACAGCGCCTTGACCGTGCTCTGGCCGGCGATCAGTTCCACCAGCGCGCAGTACTGCTTGTAGTAGTTGCCGATGTTGCTGGGCGTGCACACCGGCGCCATCGCCGTCAGCAGCTGGCCCTGGATCCAGCCCGTATTGTCGTCGTTGGCCAACACCTGGGGCAGGGTCGGCTGGCTGTTGGCGATGGCGATGAACTGCTCGACCTGCGCCTCGGCCAGCGCATCGGTGCCCAGATAGGCCACCGCATCGCCGGCCTGCTGCAGCACGTCGGTGTCGATATAGCCGTCCAGATGGCGGAAGCCGCGGTTGATGCGGTAGCCCTCGACCGAATCGAACAGACCCGAAGCGCCGGTGATCGCGTTGCTGCCCAGGTTGGTGTCGAAGGCCAACAACGGGAAGCGCGCCGCCATGTAGTTGCGGTAATAAAAAGCGTGCCCAAGACGGAAGCTGTACTGATTCAGCGCGGTGAGTTGCTGGTACCAGGTTTGCGGCTCTTTGAGGTCGGTGAACTGGCTCAGCGATTCGTTCATCGCCATCATGCTGCGCTTGCCGTTGTAGGCGACGGTGGCGATGCTCTGCTGGCTGTTGATGTCGAAGCGGCGCATCCTGCAGCCGCCGTAAGTCAGGCTGTCGTTGCGGAACAACTCGTCGAACAGCCCCGCGACGCCGCTGCCCTTGCGCCGTCCGGCGCCCCAGGGACCGCGCGGGTCTTCCTCGCGGCGCCCCTGGCAGGTGGCCAGGCAACGCGCGATGTAGGCCGAGTACGCCCGGTAGAAGCCCGCATCCGGCGGCTCAACCGCGTTGGCGTAGTAGTAGCCGATCATCGAGCGGTTGTCGGTGTTGGACGAGGCGCCCTCGCCGCAGTGGATATGGCAGACCATTTGCGCGGCGCGCGCATCCGGGCCGCTGCCGAAGCGGGTCGCCAGCGCCGTGCGGTTGTCGTAGAGGAAACTGAAGAAGGCCGGATAGTCGTAGACTTTGGTCTCGGTGCCGAGCAAGTCAACACCGACGATGGTGCTGGGCCCGGGTGCGACCAGCACCGGCAGCACTTTTTCCATCAGTTCCTTCATCAGCGCCTTGTCGGGCATGTAGCCGGCCGAGGTGTGCACCAGCAGGCGGTAGAAGCTGGGATCGCTCCCGTCGAGCGCATTGAAGGACTGGGCGATCGCATCGGCCAATTCGATCTCATCCGCCCCGATCGCCGCCTGGATGCCGCGTATGCCCTCCTGACGCAGGTAGGCGTAGGTGGACACCATCCACTGCGGATAGAGATCGCGGGTGAGCGGATCGCGCAGCAGCGCCTTCATCAGGCTGGAGCGGGTCTTATAGCAATCGTCGAACGGGGTGTACTTGCTGGCGCTGTAGATCTTGTTGTTGAAGTAACGCAGGATCGCGATGAGCGCCGGGTTGTAGGGACCGGAAGGGTCCGGCCGGATACGCGTGGGCAGCTGCGTACGGATCTCCTCGTAAAGCTCCGGACTGGTGGCGGATGCCTCCACGATCCAGTCCGACAGGGCCCAGCGCTGCGCCAGCACCACGCAGGCGATGTAAATGTTCTCAGCCGCGCATTCGCCGCGCTCGTATTGGGCCTTATTGGCCTTGGCCGCCAAGGCGTTGAGGGGATTGCCCTCGATCATCATCTGCAAGGCGCGATCGAACAGGGCCACCACGCCGGCTTCGGAGGCGTATTTGCCGTCGCCACCGACCAAACCCACCAGGGACAGCTGGCGGTCCTTGGCCACCTCGACGGTGACCGCACTCTGACCGGCCAGCGTATACGACAGCTTGTAGCCGACGGACTTGGCGCTGCGCTTTTCGACCGGCAGGATGCCGCCGAAATGGCTGTGATAGTCGAAGGGGTAGCGCTGGATGATGACAGGCGCGTTCAGGCTGAAGTAGGCCATGGCTTACATTCCTTGGTTTCGGCGCCGCGACGCGGCATTCGGTTGCGCGGCGCGCGACCGGCGCGCGCCGCTGCGCTAATCGGGAATCAGGACGAGGCGCTCTTGTGGTTCTGCAGCACGCTCGCGTACTTGGAGATGCTCTGATCGATGCGGTCGATGGCGAAGCCGGCGGCCTCGGCTTCCATCGCGCCGGCGGCGGCGGCGACCGCGGCGGCGGCGGCCATCAGGATGTCGGTGGCCAGCACGCCCAACGCGTCTTCGGCCGCCGCTTCCAGCTGCTGGTCGACCAGGTTCTGGGTCATCTCCTTCAGCAGCACGCCCTGGCTGGCCAGGGCCAGCTTGGTGACGCCGTCGAAGTAGGCTGCGGCCGATTGCGCGACCAGGCCCGAGGCCTGGGCGATCATCATGTTGGGCGGGATGGCGATCTGCGACGGCGCGTACTGCGCGGTCTCGGCGTTGCTCAGCTGCACCGCCTGCACGATCTTCTGGTTCAGCGCGCCGGTGGCCGGCGTGGCCGCGCCGGCCTGGGCCAGCATCTGCGTGGTCATGGTCGCCAGCGTGCTCGGCGGCGGCGTGGCCGCCGGCGTCGAGGACGTGCCGGTGGACGAGCCGGTACCGGAGCTCGCGCCCGAACCGGCGTCGCCGCTGGTGCCGGAGCCCGAGCCAGTGCCCGAATCGCCTCCCGAACCAGAACCCGAGCCGGTGCCGCCGGCAGCGGCGGAGGCCGGCGGCGCAGCACCGGAATCGCCGCTGCCCGCCGCCGGCGTGCCGCCCCCCGCATCCGTCGTCGCTGCGGCGGTCGTGGTGGCGGGCGCGGCCGGAGCGGCCGGCGCCTCGGCCGCTGGCGTATCGCCGGCAGGCGTCGCAGGCGTCGCTGCAGGGGAAACCGGCTGCGTCGCGTCAGCGGAGGCCGGTGGTGTCGCAGCGGCAGCAGCAGGCGCAGCTCCCGCCGCGGGCGTGGTCGCCGTTGCAGACGGCGTGGCCGCGGCGGCGCCGGTAGCCGGCGTCGTGGGCTTGTTGCTAGTCCAGAAGGGCATGTCGCGTTACTCCCCGGTTCTCAGATCCAGGAACGGCCGGGTCACGACTTGTCGCCGATGGCCATGATCTGCTGCACGGCCTTGGAGACCACGGCGGTCGAGACCTGGTTGAGCGCCTGCTGGCTGTGCACGGCGTTCTGCAGCGACAGGCCGGCGGAGTGGCTGGCGACCTGGTAGAGCGCAGCGATCGCCTGCGCCGGGGCTTCGGCGACCACCTTGACGTTGGTCTGGGTGACGGCATCGGTGATCTGCGAATTCACGGGCGTGGTGTCGGCCATGGACCTGTCCTTGGGAGTCGCGTTCGATGATTGGGAATTCCCGGCGCGTCGCCGCCCCGGTACCTGCCGCCGCGCGTGCCCCTGCATCGGCACGCGCGGCGTCCTGCGGCCGTGCGGATCGCGGAGGCGTCGACCGCGCGCGGCGTTTGTTGCGATGGCTTTGGGTTAAACGCCGAGGACGCGCGCTTGTGAACACGGTTACAGCCGCGTCGCCGGCGAACGCGTTCAATCGCGCTCCACCGCCACGCGCAGACGCTCGCGCAGCAACTGCACGCGTTTGCGCGCCAGCGGCTGGTTGATCGAGAGGCGTTCGGCGATGGCCGGGTAAGGCAGGTCGTCGATGAAGCGATAGGCGAACAAACGCTTCTGGTCGCGGTTGAGCGCGGTCACCGCGGCGATCACCCGGCTCAGCTGCTCGTCCAGCTCCATGCGCTGCAGCGCGCTCAGCTCCAGGTCCTGGGCCACGCCCTCGGCGGCGATGTCGACGCCGCGGTCGAACACTTCGCCGTCGCGGCCGTTGCGGCGCACGCTGTCCAGGAACACGTGGCGCAGCACCACGAACAGAAAGCCGTCCGGGTCGTTCATCGCGTCCGGCGAGCGGCGCATGAACAACAAGGCCTTGATCGCGGTATTGGCGAGCAGGTCGTCGGCGCGATCTCTGTGGCCGTCGGCTAGACGGCGCGCGCGCCGTTCCAGTTCGGGCTTGGTCGCATGCCAAGCTTTCACGAACATCTCGTCGGCGATGCCGAACTCCCGCGATCCTTCGCCCGCCTTGCCCATTGCCAACACCTCCTGTGTTGTATGCACAGGGGCGAGTCTGGTGAGGCGTGCAGCGGAAGGCTGTTACCTGGGTGACAGGGGAGGTTCGCGGCCGGCGGCGGCCCGCGCGGTCGTCGCCAAGGCGCCGCGTAGCGAGTGACTTGCGCCGGGCGCCATGGGCCGCGCGGCGGCCAGAAGCGGCGCGGGCCGCACTCGGCGGCCCGCGGGGAGAACGCTAAAGCCCTGAACGATTCAGGCCGCTTGCGCGGGCGGCGAACGGTCGCCGGTATCGAAGCGGACCACGCGGTCCCACAGCCAGCTGCCGCCGGCGCACAGCGCCAGCACCGGCAGCCAGTCGCCGGCACCGGCCGGCGCCCAGGCCGCGGTCACGACGATCGAATGCCACCAGGCGCCGCCGTACAACAGCAGGGCGAACAAGCTGGCCACGGCCAGCACCGCGATCAGGCCGTTCAACAGCCAGCGCTCCAGGCGGTCGCCCAGCGCGGCACCGGATTCGATCCGGCGCGCGATCTGCGCGGCGAAGTCGGCCGGCAGCGGCTCCATCGCCGGCGTGCGCAGCGCGCGCACCAGCAGGCGGTACTGGGCCACGCGCGGATCGCGCGCGTCCACGGGCAGGCCGGCGCGCTCCTCGCGCAAGGCCTGTTCCTGCGCCAGCCATTCGCGCGCCTCGCGCTCCTGGCGGTCGTCGGGCGGCGGCGGGGTGTGGGACATGTTCATGCGATGGCTCCCATGGAGGCCTGCAGGCGCTCGCGCAGCAGCGCCCGGGTCCGGAACAGATGGCTCTTGATCGTACCCTCGGCCAGGCCGGTGATGCGCGCGATCTCGACGATCGGCACCTCGTCCAGGTGGTACAGGGTCAGCAGGGTGCGTTGCAGCGGCGGCAGCGCCTCGATCTGCGCGTGCAGGGCCGCGGCGACCTCGGCGTCGCCGCAGGCCGCTTCCAGGTCGAAGCCGTCGCTGACCTGGTCCAGCGGCGACAGCGCGTCCTCGTCCGGCGTGGTCTCGACGATGGGGAGGCGCTTGCGCTCCAGATGGCGCTTGGCCACCGAATAGGCGACCTGGCCGATCCAGGATTTCAGCGGGCTCTCGTGCCGGTACTGGTGCAGGCATTGGTGCACGCGCAGGAAGGCCTCCTGGCAGAGCTCGCGGGTGTCCTCGGGCTGGCGCACCATGCGCTGGATGATGTGCCAGCACAGCCCCTGGTACTCGCGCACCAGCCGCTCGAACGCGCCCGGCGCACCGGCCAGCACGGCCGTGACCAGGGCGCGATCGTCGTCTAGGGAGGTGGACGGGCCGCTCATCTGGGTCAGTGGATACGCCCCGGGGGCGAATGGTTGCAATGCCGACGCACGATTTCTTCCGCCAGCCCCGAACCACCGGCGGGGCCGGCTGGACCCGGCCCCGCCGGCCGGCCATGCTGCGGCCTGCAACCGTGGCCGCGCCGACCGTATCCATAGCCCCGAGACCCCAATCCGAGACGTGCCATGGAGTTCGAAATCCTCATCCCGATCACCCTGTTCCTGTGCATCACCTACGCCATCAAGTTCATCGTCGAAGCGCGCTTCCGCAGCAAGCTGATCCAGCAAGGCAACGGCTCGGAGGAACTGCTGCGCTCGCTGGTGCAGGGCGAGGACCAGCGCCGCCGCCACTCCTCGCTGCGCTGGGGCCTGTTGTCGCTGACCCTGGCGGTGGCCTTCGCCCTGATCGAAGCCTTCGGCTGGGACAGCGTGACGCCCGGCGTGGTCGCGGTGCTGCTGGCCGCCACCGGTCTGGGCAACCTGGGCTATTACGCGCTTTCCCGCCGCCTGTCTTGAACGCGCGCCGGTAAGCGCTGCCGGCCGCGGTCCGCCGCGGCTTTCGAGGCGCCGAAGCCGGAACCGGCGCGGCGCCTCAGCCGCTGATGCGGTCCAGCATGGTCCGCAGCACCGGCACCGTGGTCACGTCGTCCACGCCCTTCATCCGCATCACCGTTTCGCGCAGGTCGGCCAGCGCGCCTGGCGATTCGGCCTGCACCAGCGCCATCAGATCGATTTCGCCCGCCACGCTGTGACACCAGCGCAATTGCGGCAGCTGCGCCAGCAAGGGCATCACGTCGTCGCAGCTAAAGCCGTCGGCGTAGCGCAGGAACAGCCAGGCCTGCAGCGGATCGCCGCCGCTGCCCAGGCGCACCGTGTACTGCGCGATCACCCCGGCCGACTCCAGCCGCTGCAGGCGCTCCTGCACGCTGCTGCGCGACAGGCCCACCGCCTTGGCCAGGGCCACCGTCGATAGGCGCGCGTTGTCCTGCAACAACGCGATCAGCTGGCGGTCGATGGCGTCCAGAGTCTTCATGACGGTACCGGCATAACGGCGGGGTAACCGGCATTTTGCCGGGTTGAGACCGGCAGGCGCGAGTGCGCACCATGGCCGCCTCCGCCGCCGCCATCGCCGCCATGTCCGACGACCGCTTCGCCGCCCTGCCCGCGCCGCCCTATTACGCGGTGATCTTCTCCTCGCAACGCAGCGAACAGGACCAAGCCGGCTACGAGACCACCGCCGCGCGCATGGTCGAGCTGGT
The DNA here is from genome assembly GCF_003382365.1 of Lysobacter silvisoli. Taxonomy (NCBI): domain Bacteria; kingdom Pseudomonadati; phylum Pseudomonadota; class Gammaproteobacteria; order Lysobacterales; family Lysobacteraceae; genus Lysobacter; species Lysobacter silvisoli. The sequence goes on from NZ_QTSU01000004.1 coordinate 220,974, forward strand.
GCGCGCGCAACCCGGCTTCCTGGGCTTCGAGTCAACCCGCGACGGCAGCGGCTTCGGCATCACCGCGGCCTACTTCGACAGCGAAGCCTCGATCGCGGCCTGGCGCGCGCAGGCCGAACACGCCGCCGCGCGCGATCTGGGCCACCGCCTGTGGTACCGGCGCTTCGAACTGCGCGTGGCACGGGTCGAACGCGCCTACGGCGGTCCGCACAAACCCTCTACCCACTCCGCGAGTTCGGCATGAGCTACGACCAGCGCAGCATCCTGATCCCCATCGACGTGCAATGCGGCTTCGATTATCCGCCCTGGGGCCGGCGCAACAATCCGGCGATGGAAGACAACGGCCGCCGCCTGCTGGCCGCATGGCGCGAACGCGGGCTGCCGCTGATCCATGTGCGCCACGATTCGGTGCAGCAAGGCTCCAGTCTGGCGCCCTCGCATCCGGGCAACGCGATGCGCGAAGGCTTCGAACCGCAGGCGGGCGAAGCGCTGGTGAGCAAGTCGGTCAACGCCGCCTTCATCGGCACCGACCTGGACCTGCGCCTGCGCCGCCTGGGCATCGAGCAGGTATTGCTGTTCGGGATCAGCACCGACATGTGCGTGTCCACCACCGCGCGCGTGGCCAGCAACCTGGGCTATCGCACCACGGTGATCGGCGATGCCTGCGCCTGTTTCGATCTGCGCGACGCGGACGGCAGCGTCATCGCTGCCGAGCAGATCCAACGCGCGCACCTGGCTACCTTGCGTGCGGAGTTCGCCGAAGTGATGGACACCGACGAGGTCGTCGCGCGGTTGCGCGCAACCTGATCGCACGCGTCGCCGCATCGACCGCCGATTCGGCGACGAACGGTATTGCAACTATTTTTTAACGGGCGTAATGTGCGCGACCTCGGCCCACGGCCCGCATCGAACACACACACTCTTCCGCCATGAACGCACTCATCCACAACGCGAAAAAGATCCAGCCCGGGCGCGATCGCCTAGGCCTGGACAGCCGCGTGTGCGCGTTCGGCGAACGCCACGGTATGCGGCGCATCCCGCACTGACCTTTCCGCATGGGAGGTCGGTCGCCCCGATCTCCCGAGGAACGCGAACGCCCTCGGGTCGCAAACCCGGGGGCGTTTTTTTTCGGCGTTCGTAGAGGGAATCCCAACCAATAAGGCGTTGCAGCCGGCTCCGAAGCATCCGCGCGCATGCGCGCAGCGTCAGGGAGCACGATCGTCGAGGCGCCGCAAGGCGCCGTGTCCGGATGCTTCGGCACGGGCGGCAGGCTGTCACCACGAACAGGGCGCATGCGCCCGCAAGCATTGGCGCCTGACGACAGGCGCCAATACGGAACATCGAACGAAGGCGTCACAGCGGTACGGGTTCGCATCCCGTCCGGTGCGCGCGGCTGTGCCGTGGCGTATGCCGTGAGGCTGGAGAGGGTGTTCCGCTGCGACGTTAGCTCAGTTAGGTAGAGCAGCAGACGTGAGTCCGCAGGTCGCCGGTTCGAATCCGGTACGTCACACCACTGGATAGCTCAGTCGGGTAGAGCATCGGAAGGTGATTCCGAGTGTCGCGGGTTCGATTCCCGCTCCAAAAAACTGCCTTTCACGCAGTGATACCGGGACGAAAGTCCCACACCGGGCGCGCCCCTTGCGGCGTCGCGAAGCACACCGCGCTACGGCGCGGTGGAGAGCGCGACACGCAGCGGCGGCGGTGCCGGACCCGCGCCCTCGCGGCGTGGCCCGGCGGCCCGCGGCATCGACAAGACACCGTCGCTCCGCGCGCCGCCGCAGGCCGCACCGCGCGCGCATGGGTTCCGCTCCGACGGCGTCGGGGGCGCGCCCACCCCATTCCGCCTGGCGTCGCCGCGAGCGAGGCCAGGCACCGCCAGCAGCGCGCGACGTTCGATCCGGTCGCGCGCCGTTTCCCACCGACCGGATCGGAACCCGCAGAACACAAAAGGAGAACCGCCATGTTCTGGACCAAGCGGGTCGTGGTCGGCGATGCCGAGCGCGCCCTGATCTACCGCAACCGCCGCTTCGAGCGCGTGCTCGCGCCGGGCGTGCACCGCGTGCGCACCTGGGGCGGCCAGGTCGACGTGCAGCTGTACGACATCGCCAAGCCCGAGTACGCCGGCAAGGACACCGAAGCCCTGGTGGCCGCGCTGGGCCCGCGCCTGGAAGAGACCTTCGTGCTCGCCGACTTGGGCGTGGACGAGGTCGGCCTGGTGATGAAGAACGGCAAGCTCGAGGACCTGCTCGCGCCCGGCACCCGCAAGCTGTACTGGAAGGGTCTGACCCGGGTGGAGATCGTCGCCCAGGCGCTGGCGCCGGGGCTGGAGATCGACGCCGGCGTGACCCGCCGTCTGCGCCAGGTCGGCTTGCTCGACCGCATCGCGCTGGCGGTGACCGTGCCCAACGAGTCGGTCGCCCTGCTGTACGTGGACGGCAAGCTCGCGCGTTCGCTGGACGCCGGCAGCTACGCCTTCTGGAACTTGCAGAAGAACGTGGCTGTGGAGCTGGTCGAGCTGCGCGTGCAGTCGGTCGAGGTCTCGGGCCAGGAACTGCTGACCCGCGACAAGGTGTCGTTGCGCGTGAACCTGGCCGCGAGCATGCGCGTGACCGACCCGGTCGCCGCGCGCAGCAAGCTGGCCAAGTACAACGACTACCTGTACCGCGAGCTGCAGTACGGCCTGCGCAAGGCGGTCTCGGCCAAGACCTTGGACGAACTGCTGGGCGATAAGGCCTCGCTGGACGCCGACATCTACGGCTACGTGCGCGACCAGGTCGCCGGACTGGGCCTGGAAGTGCTGGGCGTGGGCGTCAAGGACGTGATCCTGCCCGGTGAGATGAAGGAGATCCTCAACAGCGTCGTGCAGGCGGAGAAGGCGGCCCAGGCCAACGTGATCCGTCGTCGCGAGGAAGCCAACGCCACGCGCAGCTTGCTCAACACCGCCAAGCTGATCGAGGACAGCCCGCTGCTGTTGCGTCTGAAGGAGTTGGAGGCGCTGGAGAAGGTCACCGAGAAGATCGACAAGCTCACCGTGTTCGGCGGCCTGGATGGCGTGCTCAAGCAACTCGTCAGCCTGAAGCCGGGTGCCTGAAGGCGTGATCCGTGGAATCCCGGATGACGAACTCGGCGCCCACAACGCAAACCGAAGACGCCGCCCCCGCGGGGGCGGCCATCGCATCCCTATTCCTACGGAATCACCCATGCGTAAGGACATGTACAAAGTGATCGTGGAACGGCCACGGCGAGGCGGCGGCTACAACGCCGAGCGCCAGCCGCCGATCGATCCGGAAGATCAACCGCAACACGAAAGCCTGAAGCTCCGCCACCGCTCGCGCAAATGGCTCAACGAAAACCTGCGCCCCCTGGAACGCTACCTGCACGCGCAGGCCGGCCGCCCCTGGGACAGGGTCTACTCCGAGCTGTGCGCGCGCATCGACCGGCGTAACACCGTGCAGCAGCACATTCATCAACATCTGGAGCAGTTCGTCGTGATCCGTCCGGTGGTCTTCGACAACCGCCTGCACTACCAGCTCGGCTGGGGTGTCCTGCGGCCGCTGAACGACCCCTGGGCACCGAAGCTGTACGTGGACCCCGACAGCGGCCTATTGCTGGACAACCGTGCCGCGTGCGAGGCCAAGCGCGAGTTCCGGCGCCGGCGTTCGCAAGAGCGTGCGGCGCGGCCGTCGCCGGACGTCCGCAACTTGGACGAACTGCGCCAGCTGCGCCGCATCGATGGCATCTGGTACGAGATCGGACTCGCACCGTTGCCGGCGCGTGTGTCCGGGCCTGCGGGCAAACCGTCCAAGACCCGGCCGACGATGCCCTATGACGTTGTCATACAGGGTCCGGCGCAATGGATCGGCAAACCTTGCGGTCATCCGGCTTGCACGGCCTGCCAAGTCTACGGCCGCACCGGTGTGTACGCCCACAGCAAGCGTCAGCTGAACCGGCACGAGCTGCAGCGTCACGGGCTGAGCAACCACGACGATCGGCGATTGCACTAAGGCGCCGTGAATGCGGCCATGCGTGGGGTGCGGCGAGCCGGAGGCGAACCGCACCCTACGGCAATACCAGGAAGCAAACCGGCGGCGCCGCGCAAGTAGCGGCGCCGCAGTACAGGAGTACCACCATGAGTCATACATACGAACTGCTGCATGCCGAAGGTGCGCCCACGCCGATCAAGGGCTGGGTGCGCGGCGTGCCGCTGGACGAGCAGGCCCAGCGCCAGCTGCAGAACATCGCCGCCCTGCCCTTCGTCGGGCCGTGGGTGGCGGTGATGCCCGACGTGCACCTGGGCAAGGGCGCAACCGTGGGTTCGGTCGTGCCCACGCGCGGCGCGATCGTTCCGGCCGCGGTGGGCGTGGACATCGGCTGCGGCATGGCCGCGGTGCGCACCACCCTGCGCGCGAAGGACCTGCCCGACAGCCTCGCGCGGCTGCGCTGCGCGATCGAGCGCGTGGTCCCGGTCGGCAACGGCCCGGGCGGGGAACACCGCAAGCGGCCCGACAGCATCGACAGCCGGCTGGACCAGTCGGGCCTGATGACGCGGCTGGAGGCGGTGCGCGCCAAGCACCCCAAGATCCGCTACGACAAGGTCGACAAGCAGCTGGGCACGCTGGGCGGCGGCAATCACTTCATCGAGATCTGCCTGGACGAAGGCGGCGCGGTGTGGGTGATGCTGCATTCGGGCTCGCGCGGCACCGGCAACCTGATCGGCACCTACTTCATCGAGCGGGCGCGGCGGGAACTGGAGCGGCGCGTGCTGGGCTACCACCTGCCGGACAAGGACTTGGCCTTCTTCCTGGAAGGCGAGCCCCTGTTCGACGATTACGTGGAAGCGGTGTCGTGGGCGCAGGACTACGCGCGCCACAACCGCGAGGCCATGATGGCTCGCGTGCTGCACGAGCTGCGCCAGCACTTGCCCAAGTTCCAGTTGGAGAAGATGGCGGTGAACTGCCATCACAACTACGTGCAGCGCGAACAGCATCACGGCGAGTCGCTGCTGGTCACCCGCAAGGGCGCGGTCAGCGCGCGCCAGGGCGAGCTGGGCATCATCCCCGGCAGCATGGGCGCGTGCAGCTACATCGTGCGCGGCAAGGGCAACGAGGACAGCTTCCACAGCTGCAGCCACGGCGCCGGCCGGGTGATGAGCCGCACCCAGGCGCGGCAGAACATCACCCTCAAGCAGCACCGCGAGGCCACCGCGCACGTCGAATGCCGCAAGGACGCGGCGGTGATCGACGAGTCTCCGGCGGCCTACAAGTCGATCGACGCGGTCATGGCCGCGCAGACCGACCTGGTCGAGGTGCTGCACACGCTGCGCCAGGTGATCTGCATCAAAGGTTGAAGCCGGCCTTCGGGTTTGGGCTACGGGCGCCGTCTTCGGACGGCGCTCTTTTTTGCGCGGACCTCAGCCCGCGTCCGCGCTGAGACGATCGCGCAGCCAGCGTGCGGCCGCGCCCGGCGCGCTGTCGGCGCGGTGCGCGAACCAGCAGCGCGCGCGACTTTCGCCGCGCTTGCCCAGGGCCGCGGCGGGCACACGCAGCAGCCGGCCTTGGGCCAGATCGGCCTCGACCAACCACAACGGCAGGCTGCCCCAACCGGCGCCGGCAAGGATCAGCGCGTGCTTGGTCTGCAAGTCGCCTACGCGCCAGGTGTCGGGCGAGAGCACGCCGTAGTCGCGGCCGGCGCTGAGTGGCGTGGGGTCTTCGACCGCGAGCTGCAGATGCTCGGCCAGGTCGACCGCATCGAGCAGGGCACGGCCCCTACAGCGTGCGGCCAGCGGATGCGAGGCCGCGACCACCGCCACCTGCACCAGCGGCGCCAGGGCATGCATAGACAGACCTGCATCGTCGGTGTCGAACGCCGTGATCGCCGCGTCGCAACGGCGTTCGCGCAGATCGGCCACGGCCGCGCCCAAAGGTGCGGTCCAGCAACGCAGCGCCAGCGACGTAAACGCGGCGCGCAACTCGCTCAGCGCCTGCGCCCACCGCGGCAGCGGAAACAGCGCGTCCACCGCGACCGCCAGTTGCAGTTCCACCCCTGCATGCAGGCCATGCGCGCGGGCGCGCAAGGCGTCGCTACGGCGCAGCACCGCGCGCGCGTCGGCGACCAGGGCGCGGCCGGCATCGGTGAGTTGCGGCCGCCGCGTGCTGCGGTCGAACAAGGCCAGGCCCAGCTGGCTTTCCAGGTTGGCGATGGCGTGGCTCACCGCCGACTGCACCCGCCGCAGTTGCGCCGCGGCCGCGCGGAAGCTGCCGGTGTCGACCACGGCGACGAACACGCGCAGCTGGTCCAGGGTCAGTGGTTCGATCATTGATCTATCCAATAGATCGGTTAAGCCTAAATTTAATCACTATTCCAGATGCATGCCAGGGTCCAGGCTGGTTCCACGGCCCGAATCCTCGGGCGCCATCGAGACCCGCCATGAACACTCAGCCCCGCCGCACCGTGATCGTCGAAGTCCCCGGCGCCGACCCCGCCCGCGATCGCCATCTGTTCGCGGGCGGCGGCGCTGCCGCCACCGAGCTGGTGCTGATCCCCGCGACCGACGCTGCGCTCGCTATCGCCCGCGAAAGCGCCGCTGCCGGCGTGCCGCGGATCGAGCTCTGCGGCGGCATGGGCGTGGCCTGGCAGGCGCGCACCGCGGCCGTGGTCGGCGCGCGGGTGCGCGTGGGCGCGGTCTCGTTCGGCTTCGAATCGCTGCAACAGGTCGCGCGGGTGCAGAGCCGCTTCAGCGACGGCGAAGCCGTACCCACCTTGCTGCTGTTGCTGCTGCCCGGCAGCGACCCGCGACAGGAACGCTACGCCTACGCCAACGCCGCGCTGTCGGTGGTGGCGGTGCCCGATGCCGAGGCCGCGGCCGCCGAAGCGCGTCGCGCGCTGGAACAGGGCATCGGCCTGATCGAACTCTATGGCGAGCTGACCCCGGCGATCGCCACGCAGGTCATCCATGCCGTGCAGGCGCGCATTCCGGTCGGCGTGGTCGGCTACGCCGCGCAGGACCTGGGCGGGGACCGGGCCTAAGTCAGCGTTCGCGAATGCCGTCCGTCGCAAATCCGCCCTATCGCCGCGCTGCGAGCGCCGGAATGCGACGCATTAGGCGTTTCCACCTATCGCCAGACGAGCGCGGGTAACGGATAGTTAACCGACAGGGGCTATCGTCGCTCCTGCACGGGCCCGCTCAAGGAGAGGTGGAGCCATGAACGATTTGGCATGGGATGCCGCATCGTCGCGCGTGAGCCTGTCGCGCGAGGACTGGGATTTGGCCGTGACCTACGGCATCGAAGCGCGCTTGCACCACAGCGGCCGCGCCTGGACCGACATCCATCACGAACTCGCCGCCGGCTGGGCGCGCATGCGCGGCTATCGGCGCGCGCATTGGCAGGACGTGGCCGCGCACGTGGAAGCGGCCTGGCACGGCGCGATCCGCCTGTAACCGGCCCTGGGCTTGCCGCGCCGCAAGACGGCAGGTCCCTCGCGCGCAGCGGCACATCCGATGGCAGCACAACTCGGCCGCCCGGCGCGGCCGATGAGACGGCTGCGCCCTAAACTGAAGCCTGTCCGCCCGCCGCCGCGGCCGGCGTTGGAACCCCCAGGATCCCCACGCACACGGAGGCGCGCATGAGCATCGGCAACAACAATCTGGCCCTGAGCAAGTACCCGGCCGCGATCGACAAACATCCGGACGCCAAACGCGCCTTGTGCTTCGGCGATTCCTGGTTCCAGTACGTGCCGCACCCCACCGACCTCAACAAGCAGATCGCGCGGCTGTTCAAGAACACCCTGTTCCTGCGCGAGGGCGTGGCGGGCCGCGACAGCGCGATGTGGAAGGCGGCGCTGCCGCGCATCCAGCGCGAGATCGGCACCTTCGGCTTCGACGCGATCCTGCTGTCCAACGGCGGCAACGACATCGTCGGCGAGGAGCTGCGCGAGTTCGTCAAGACCGCCGCGCAACCGCAGTCGGTGGGCAGCGGGCCTTGGGGCGAGATTCCAGCCGAGGTGTTCGACCACGTGCGCCTGGAGACGTTCGAGCACGCGCTGCGCTACGCGATCAAGGACATGAAGGAAGTGGTGCAGATGCGCGACCTGCTCTCGCCGGGGACCATTATCTATGTCCACACCTACGACTACATCTACCCCAGTGGCAAGGCGTTCAAGCTCGGCCCGTTTACCCAGGGCCCCTGGGTCAAGCCGTTCCTGGACCAGGTCGGGCTGATCGATGCCAAGCGCCAGCGCGTGCTGACGACCTGGCTGGTGGACCAGTTCGCGCGCGCGCTGCGTGCGTTCGTGTCGCAGAACGCCAACATGCGCCTGGTCGATTCGCGCGGCACGCTCAAGACCGCATCGCAATGGGAAAACGAGATCCACCCGGTCGCCAGCGGCTTCGAGGCCATCGCCAAGAAGTCCTGGAAGCCGGCGCTGACCGGCGTACTGGAATAGCCGCTGGGCTAGACTGCGGGCGCGCCCTCCGGCGCGTCCGCCGCCGAGGTCGCGATGAAAGCCTTTTGCCTGGGCCTGTGCCTGCTCGCGGCCCTGCCGTTGCACGCCGCCGAACCGGCCGCGCCGGCCTCGGAGGTGGTGCGCTCGCCGCAGCCCGTGCCCGCCGACGACCGGCTCAAGGTGTTCCTGGCCGGCAGCATCGACATGGGCGGCGCGCAGGACTGGCAGGCGCAGGTGGAACGCGCGCTGGCCGACGAGGGCGTGGTGCTGCTCAACCCGCGCCGCGCCGACTGGAACCCGGCCTGGAAGCCGGTGGCCGAGGAGCCTGAATTCCGCAAGCAGGTGGAATGGGAACTGGGCGCGCTCAACCGCAGCGACGTGATCCTGATGTACTTCGCGCCGCAGTCGCAAAGCCCCGTCACCCTGCTGGAACTGGGCCTGCACGCGGGCTCGGGCAAGGTGCTGCTGGCCTGCCCGCCCGGCTATTGGCGCAAGGGCAATGTGGACATCGCCGCCGACCGCTACGGCGTGCCGCGCTACGACAGCCTGGACACGCTGATCGCCGCGGTACGCGAACGGCTGTCGCAGTTGCGTCGCGAGCGCCGCTGATGGCGCCGCATCGCAGGCTGCGCGACCGCCGCGGCGCATACTGAACGATCCCACGCGAGGCCCTGCATGAGCGCACCGCGCAACATCGTCGTCTGCCTGGACGGCACCAACAATTCCCCCGCCGCCGCACGCACCAACGTGCAGCGGCTGTATCGCATGATCGAAAAGGGGCCGCAGCAGGTCGCCTACTACCAGCCCGGCGTGGGCACGCTGGAGCCGATCGGGGTCATGGGCTCGCTGCGTCGGCGCGCGCTGATGCTGCAGGATTCGGCCAGCGGCTGGATGCTGCAGCGCCATGTCTGCGCGGCCTACGAATTCCTGTCCGACGTCTACCGCGACGGCGACCGCGTCTATATCTTCGGCTTCAGCCGCGGCGCGTATTCGGCGCGGGTGCTGGCGGCCATGCTCAACACCGTGGGCCTGCTGCACGCCGGCATGCACGAGATGGTCGCCTTCGCCTGGCGCACTTATACCCGGCTGCCGCCGTTCGGCGCCTGGCGCGGCGGCCCGGCGCGGCGGCAGCGCGCGATGAGCGACTACTTCCGGCGCATGCACGGCTTCCGCAAGAGCTACTCGCGCACGGTGCCGGTGCATTTCCTCGGCCTGTGGGACACGGTCAGCTCGGTCGGGCCGCCGTGGCTGCCGCGCGTGTACAGCCACACCGCCAGCAACCGCGGCGTGGCCACGGTGCGCCACGCGGTGGCGCTGGACGAACGCCGCGGCAAGTTCGTGCAGAACCTGTGGAGCGCCACGCCGCATCGGCACCAGGACGTGCGCGAGCTGTGGTTCGCCGGCAGCCATGGCGACGTGGGCGGCGGCTATGCGAACGGGCGCCGCGGCGAATTGGCGCGCATTCCGCTCGCCTGGATGCTGCGCGAAGCCGAAGCCGCCGGCCTGCGTATCGAGCCGCAGGCACGCAAGGACGCGGCGCTGCCCGACCTGAGCGACATCGAGCAATGGCGCAGGCACGCACAGGCGCCCGCGCACGACGAACTGCGCCACTGGTACTGGCGCCTGATGGAATGGCTGCCGATCCCGCATTCCACCCAGGACGCCGAAGGCGAATGGACCCGGCGCTGGCGCCCGCACCGCTCGCGCCCGCGCATCCAGCGCCCGGGCGCGCTGGTGCACGAGAGCGTGTACGAGCGCATGCGGCTGGACGAAAACTACCGCCCGGCCAACCTGCGCGAAGACGCCGTACCGGCCTCGTAGGGCGCGGCGATAACCGCACCGCCGAGCACACTCAGCCCTTCGGTTTGCCCTGCCCGAACAACACCTTCCGCTCTTCCTCGCTGATCTTGGTGTTCGGCGCATACGACTGCGGCGCCTCCGCGTACGTGCGCTGCACCGCCGGCCGCTGCGCCATCGCCTCGAACCAGCGCCGCAGTTCGGGGAAATCCTGCAGCGACTGCCCGTGCGAGGCATGCGGCACCATCCACGGATAACTGGCCATGTCGGCGATCGAATACTCGCCGGCGATGTACTCGCGCCCGGCCAACTGCCGGTCGAGCACGCCGTACAGGCGGTGGGTCTCGCGGGTGTAGCGGTCGATCGCGTAGGGCACCTTCTCCGGCGCGTACACGTTGAAGTGGCCGATCTGCCCGGCCATCGGTCCGAGGCCGCCGACCTGCCAGTACAGCCATTGCAGCACCTCGTAGCGGCGCCGCGGTTCGGCCGGCAGGAAGCGGCCGGTCTTCTCGGCCAGGTACTGCAGCATCGCGCCGGACTCGAACAGCGACAGCGGCGCGCCGCCGCCCAGCGGCTCATGGTCGACCAGGGCCGGAATCTTGTTGTTCGGCGAAATCTTCAGGTAGTCCGGATCGAACTGCTCGCCCTTGCCGATGTCGATCGGCATCAGGCGGTGCGGCAGTCCGGATTCCTCCATGAACAGCTTGAGCTTGAGCCCGTTGGGCGTGGGCCAGAAATACAGGTCGATCATGCTTGCGCTCCGGTGGGGGGTGGCGGCACGGACGGCGGCGGCGGCGAAGTCGCGCAACGCGCGGCCGATCTCGTCGGGGACATCTTCCTGCAAGTAGCGGATGCCCGGTACGGCGACTTCGCCTTGGTTGGGCCAGCGCCGGCAGAACTCAAGCGCGCGGCCGGCCGGCAGGGCGCCGGGCGCGGTTCCCGGCATGGGCAGCGCCGGGTCCCGGGTTCGAACGGATGCCGACGATCGATGGAGCCAGTTTAGCGGGCTGCGCACAGCCTGCGGGCTTTGCGGCGTTTGCCCGTAGGACGCAGCGTCGCGCGGCTGCGCTTCCGTCCGGCCACGGCCGCCCCCAAGTCTGGACCTGTTTCGCCGCGCACGCGGCACCCACCCCTGCCTGGCCCCCACCCATGCGCCGCACCGCCCTGCTGCTGTTCGCTTTGCTCGCCGCCGCCACTGCCCACGCGGGCGAGGACACCACCTGCGTCACCGGTCACACCAAGCTGCCGCCCACCGTGAACTTCCGCGTCGACAACGACCTGTTCGGCGGCCAGGACCAGGGTTACAGCAACGGCGTGCAACTGACCCTGGTCTCGCCCAACCTGGTCGACTACACCGACGATCCCTGCCTGCCGCGCCTGGCGCGCTGGATCAACCGCCACGTCAGCGCGCTCACGCCGGAAGGCTTCGAGCAGCAGAACATGGTGGTGAGCTTCGCCCAGGGCATTTTCACCCCCACCGACTACAGCCGCCACGACCTGATCGAGGACGACCGCCCCTATGCCGGCGCCCTGCTCGCCAGCCTGGGCTACAACGCGCGCAACGGCGACGAGTTGCGCACCACCCAGCTGCAGTTCGGCATCGTCGGCCCCTCGGCCTACGGCAAGCAGGTACAGAACGAGATCCACAAGCTGCTCGGCGACGAGACCTTCCAGGGCTGGGACAACCAGTTGCACGACGAACCGGTGCTGCGCCTGGTGCACGAGCGCATGCGCCGCTACTCGGCCGGCGACGAGGAAAACGGCCCCTGGGGCTGGGACGCGATCACCCACTACGGCGGCAGCGTGGGCAACCTGGCCACCTATGCCAACGCCGGCGCGGAATGGCGCTTCGGCCGCCACCTGCCCGACGATTTCGGCAGCACCCCGCTGCGCCCGGCCGGCGAAAACACCGCGCCCACTCGCAAGGTGCGCGGGCCCAATCAGTTCGGGGCGCATCTGTTCCTGACGGTGGACGCGCGCTGGGTGTTGTACGACATCACGCTGGACGGCAACACGTTCCGCGACAGCCACCGTGTGGACAAGCGCGCCTTGGTCGCCGATGCGGGCTATGGGCTGGCCTTCATGTACGGGCGCTGGAAGTTCGCGCTGGCGCGCTATCACCGTACGCGGGAGTTCGAGGGTCAGAAGCAGACGCCGGTGTTCGGCAGTTTCACCATCAGCCGTTCGCTTTAGCCGGTTGCTCGCCTTGGGGTAGGAGCGGCGTAAGCCGCGACCGCGAATCCACACCTACGACGAACGCTTCGGTCTCTGCGCGATGTGCCTTCTGTAGGAGCGGCGTGAGCCGCGATCCGCTCCGAACTTGCGAAGGTGTGTGGGTGTGTGGGTGGAAGCAACAACAACAGCTTCCGTCCGCAAGCGGCCGGGTTACTTTCTTTTGATAAGCGTCAAAAGAAAGTAACCAAAGAAAAACGCTACGCCAGAGCTCCCTTGCGAGAGCGAAGTTTGCGCCGGGATTTTTCGATGGCACATCCTGTGCCAGCGAAAAACGGCGCACCTCCTGTGCGCCGCCCTCCGGGTCTT